>DAISVW010000116.1:0-7442 GCA_036826695.1 Aestuariivirga sp. | reverse complement strand
GCGCGAGGCCTTCGAGGCGGGGCTGAGCGAGAAGGGCGGCGGCCATGCCATGGCGGCGGGCCTCACCTTGCGCACGGAGCGGCTCGCCGACCTGCGCGGCTTTCTCGAAGACCGCCTGAGGGATGAAGTGCGCGCCGCCGATGACCGGGCGCTGGCCATCGACGCGGCGCTCAGCGCCGGGGCGGCGACGCTTGAGCTGATCGAGCTGCTGGAGCAGGCGGGGCCTTATGGCGCGGGCCATCCGGCACCCGTCTTCGCCTTCCCGGCGCATCGCGTGGTCTATGCCGACCCGGCGGGCGGCGATCATATCCGCTGCACCATCGCGGCGGCCGACGGCAAGCGGCTCAAGGCCGTGGCCTTCCGGGCCATGGGCACGGCGCTGGGCGAATTGCTGTTGACCGAGCGCCAGATGCCGCTCCACATCGCCGGGCGGCTGGCCATCGACGACTGGTCCGGCGCCCGTACGCCATCGCTCCACATCGAGGATGTCGCACGCGTGGCTTGAGCCTTGCCAAGCCCGGCGAAGCCCCCTATAGAGCGGCGTCTTAAAGAGCGCAGGCGCCCTTCGTCTATCGGTTAGGACGGCAGCCTTTCACGTTGCAAAGACGGGTTCGACTCCCGTAGGGCGCGCCATCGCTTCAATTCCTGTGCCGGAAGTAGTTCCGCTCGGCGTTCCTGGCGACGTTCCGGAAGGCCAGTGCCGCAGGTGAAAGCGGCTTGTTCCGGCGGTACATGATGCCTTGCGTCACGCGCAGCCAGGGTGGGTGGAAGGGAAGCTCCAGCAATTGCCCGGCCTTCAGCTGGCCGGCGCAGTATTCCGGCCAGAGCATGCAAATCGCATTGGAGGCGGAGACGACGTCGATCATCGAGCGGGGTGTGGCGCATTCGATGACGGGAACAAAGAACTGCCCATCTTCGGAGAGAGAGCCCATTGCGCAGGCGGGCGGCAGAAGCTGCGCAATACGGCCCGGCAGGCGAGGGCCAGCCAGGGGAAAGCGCGAGATCTCCTCGAGTGTAACCTGGTTGCGGCCTGCCAGCGGATGCCCGGCCCGGACGATGATGCTGCCTTCGCGCTCTGGAAAAGGTTCCTTCACAAGGGCGGGGTTCTTGTTGGCCTCGCTCAACTCACCGATGGCGAGGTCAAACTCGCCGCTGTGAACGGCATCTGACAACGTCCACCAGTCCAGCTCGCGCAGGCTGATAGAGATGCCTGCGTCTGTCGACTTCATCGCCATGACGGCAGAGGCCGCCCAGGATTGCGAGATGAAGGCGCCAACGGCAATCCGCAGGCTCGAGGCTGAACTGTTGCGCAGCGCCTCGACCTTGCCGTGGAACGCCGCCTCCGCCTTGACCAGAACGGCAGCCTCCTTCAGCGCGCGGCTGCCATCCGCGGTGACGGTCACGCCATGCGGCCCACGCTCGAACAGGTTGATGCCGAGCTCCTTCTCGAGTGACTTGATGGTTCGTGTGAGATGCGGCTGGCTCATCTCCAAGCGCTCTGCGGCGCGATGGAAATTCAGTGTTTCGGCCAGAACCAGCGCGGCCTTGAGACGGTTGATCATGATGCCGAGGTGATACCAATTCAGTATCGGGAAGCTAGTGTATCGGTATCACCGGATCAAGTAAGCTTTGCCAATCAGCAAGGAATCTCAGCAGATGAACAAGAACCGGAAACCTCAGACGCCGGCACTGCTGGCGATCATGGCGGCAACCCTGTGGGCCATTGCCCCGTTGCCGGCGATCTCTGCCAATGTGCAAAGCGTGCCGACGAGGCTCGGCGATCTCACCCTTGAAAACGGCTATCCGAGCCGCGAAACCGCCGACCGCCTCTATGACGAGATGGATTTCCAGCGTGCCACCCAGGCCTATCTCTGGGCGCTCCCGGCCGTCGGATTCAAGGCGCTCTATGACGCTCAGGCCAAGACGCTGGGTGCCGCGAACGGCGACATCATGTTCTACCGCGACCTGGCGGATAAGGCCGGCATGCTGACGCCCAATATCACCACGCTCTATGCCTTCAGTTTCTGGGATCTCGCAAAGCAGGGCCCGATGGTGGTTGACGTGCCGGAGGGTCTGACGGCAGGCGGTGTACTGGACATCTGGCAGCAGCCGATCACCGACATGGGCCAGACGGGGCCTGACAAGGGCAAGGGCGGCAAGTACCTGATCCTGCCGCCGGGCAGCCCCGACATCGATGCGCCGGGCTACCTGGTGTTCAAGGCACCTTCCAACCAGGTGTGGTTTGGTACGCGTGGGCTCGATCCCGACAAGGCGATGGCGGAGGCGACACTGCGTAAGTTCGCCATCTATGGCTGGGACCAGCGCGACAAGCCCGAGCCGACCAGATTTGCTGATGTTGGCGGCCGGGCGTGGCAATCCGCCCAGCCCGACACGCTGGAATACTGGAAGCTGCTCGCCGAACTCTATGCCAACGAGCCGGTGTCCCCGCGAGACCGGATGATGTTCGGCATGCTCGCACCGCTCGGCATCGCGCCCGGCAAACCCTTCAGCCCAGATGAGCGCCAGGCAAGGATTCTTGGCGAAGCGGCCAGGGTTGGCGAGTTGATGGCGCGCACCATCGCCTATGACAAGCGCTATGAAGGTGCGGCCGTCTATCCCGGCAAGCAGTGGGAATACGCTGTGCTGTTCGACCTCGACCAGGAGGCGCCGGACAAGAGCAGGGTGCAGTTCGACGAACGCTCCTCGTGGTTCTATGAGGCGATCGGCATGTCGGCCGGCATGCAAGGCCGGATCGTCGGGTTCGGGCAGGTCTATCTCGAGACATCGAAGGACAAGGATGGCAACTGGCTGGACGGCGGCAAGACGTACAAGCTGCGTGTCGAGCCGAACCCGCCGGTGAAGCAATTCTGGTCCATCACCCTCTATGACAATGTCACGCGTGGGCCGCTGATGACCGACCAGGGCGCTGCCGACCTCAGTTCCCGGAAGCCGGACCTCGTCACCAACGCTGATGGGTCTGTTGACGTCTTCTTCGGGCCGGAGCGCCCGGCCAATGCGGCCAACTGGATCAAGACCACGGCGGGCAAGGGCTGGTTTCCCTATTTCCGCTTCTATGCGGCAACCGAGCCCTATTTCGACAAGAGCTGGCAGCTCAATGATATCGAACTTGTGAAGTAATCCACCGTCGAACTCCCTCTCACTGAGGAAACGATCTCATGTCCCTGTCAATCAGCCGCCGCCATTTTTCCGCCCTTGCCCTCTCGACGCTGCTGCCGCTGGCCGTTGCAACAGTCCGGGCCGAGGCGAACCTCACCGCTGATGAAGCCCGTTCAATCGCGCGGGAGGCGTGGTCCTATGCCTATGCGCCATTGCAGGGCTATCAGACCATGTATAACCAGACGCAGAACACGGCGTTCGGGGGCTATGTCGGCGGCTTCAACCAGTTCCTCCATTATGCGCGCTCCTCGACGCCGGCCGACACTGACATCGTCACCCCCAACAACGACACACCCTACTCCTGGGCATGGCTTGACCTGCGCGCCGAGCCGATTGTGCTGTCACTGCCCGCCGTGCCTGCCCCGCGGTACTACGTGAACCAGTGGTTCGACCTCTATACCCACAATTTTGCCTACACCGGCGTGCGGGCCACCGGGCGAGAGGCGGGAAACTATCTGTTCGCCGGGCCCAGGTGGACGGGCGAGGTCCCGAAAGGCATCGACAAGGTGTTCGTGGCCGAAACGGAATTCGTGGGAACCCTCACGCGGACCCAGCTGTTCGGCCCGGATGACCTGGCTGCGATGCAGGCTGTGCAGGCGGGCTACAAGCTTACGCCGCTCTCGCAGTTCGCCGGCACGGCGGCACCCGCCCCGGCACCTGCCATCAACTGGCCTGTGTGGGATGCTGCAAAGGGAGAAGGCATCGGCTTCATTTCCTATCTGAACGCGCTTCTGCCATTCATGCCGGTGGTGACCGCCGAGAAGGAGATGTTTGCGCGCTTTGCCCGCATCGGCATCGGGCCCGGAGAGCCTTTTGATGCCGACAAACTGCCGCCCGAGATCAAAACGGCAATGGAGCAAGGCATCGCCGAGGCCGCTGCGGCATTGAAAGAGGGCGCTGTGCAGCTGAAGGATTCCCGGGCCCTGTTCGGCACCCGCCATGATCTGGGCGAAGGCTACATCACCAAGCGCAATTATGGCGCCATGCTCGGCATTTACGGAAATACCAAGGAAGAAGCCATCTATGGCAGCCAGCAGACGGATGATGAGGGCAAGCTTCTCGATGGCAACCGTCACTGGATCTTGCGCTTTGAGCCAGGAAAACTGCCGCCGGTGACGGAGTTCTGGTCCATCACCATGTACAATCTGCCGCAGCGCTTCCTGGTGGACAACCCGCTGAGCCGCTATTCGATCGGCGATCGCACGCCTGGCCTCAAGCTGGGCGCCGACGGCTCACTGGAAATCTACATGCAGGCGGACAATCCGGGGCCCGAGAAGGAGTCGAACTGGCTCCCGGCACCGCGGGGGCCATTCTTCTTCGTCGGTCGCTTCTACGGACCGAAGCCGGAGGCACTGGATGGCACCTGGACTCTGCCGCCGCTGGCCGAAGGGCAGGCCAACTAGTTGGATTGGACGGGCTTCAGCCTGAAGAAGCAAGTTTTTCAATGACAAGAGAATTCAAGGTTCCAGCCGTCTTGCGTTGATTGCCATCCTCGCTTGCCCGGTGGTGGCTTCGAACGGCCAGAGTATGGCCGGCGGCGCCTGGGCACCTCATTGCAAGGCCAATTGGGCCTAGAACGTTTCCACTGCAAAAATCAGTGGCTTTGCGGCAGGTCAAGGTAGACGCCCTCGATTTTTGGTATCATCCAAAAATTGAGAAGGAGAAACACATGACTGTCAGCAGCACCCTGCGAGCCGAATTGGACACGATCCGGGCGGAGCTGTCCCGGCTGCGGCAGCAGGCCAGCCCGTCGGAAGGCGAGGCTGGTCCGCTGACCGAACAGCTCGCCGAGCTCAACCGGCTGGTCAAGGACATGCTGGCGGACGCCGAGGAGGCGGTGGCCGAGCACCCGGTTGCCACCGTCGCCGGCGCGCTGGCGCTCGGTATTCTCATCGGCCGGCTCACCGCACGCTAAGGGAGGCATTGCGATGTCCATGACCACGCTTTCCCGCCAGCTTCGCCTCATGTTGCGGGGCGAGATTCTGGTGATCAAGGCCGAGCTCGCCTTTGCGGCCCGGCGCGGCGCCATGCTGGCCCTCGCCCTGCTGTTTGCCGGGCTGGGGCTGGTGTTCGTCAACATGGGCCTCTACGCCTGGCTTAGCCCCTACTGGGGCCCGGTCTGGACGCCAGCCGGGCTGGGGCTGATCAATGTGGCGCTGGCAGCGCTGGCGCTCGTTCTGGCGGCCATGGCCAAGCCTGGTCCGGAATTGCAGTTGGCCGAGGAAATCCGCGACATGGCGGGGGAAACGCTGGAGGCTGAGATCCGTGCAACGCCCTTGCTCGGCATGCTGGGCAGCGGCGGAGGCGGCACGGCGGCCGCAGGCCTTCTGGTTCCGGCGATGTCGATGATCATCGGGGCGATGGGCAAGCGCCGGAGCAAGGCTAAGGCGGCAGACGAGTAGAAGCTTGCGGCGCGATCCGCTCCGCCAGCAGCATGATGGTGGGAAAGGCCAGCGCCCAGACCAGCCCGATCGCGAACAGCGCCCCACCGGTGGAGCCTGGAAAGCTCGCCGCCCCCATCTTGGAGCCTGTCCAATAGGCGAGGGGGCCAAAGACCAGGCCGAATATGGCCTGAAGAAGCCAGCGGCCCCTCATCCAGCCGAGGCTGGCATTGGGAAGCGTGGCAAACCCCACCCACAGCGCCCAGATCCAGACCGGCGGAAGAATCTGGCCTGGCGCCGCCCCGGCAAAGCGAATGACCCCTGCCGCCATCAGGCCGGTTTCCAGCAGAACGCCGAAGATGGTGATGGCCAGAACGAGCTTCGCCTCCGGCCAGGCCTTGCGGCGGCTGACGATCAGATGCAGCGCCACAACCAGAACGGCGGGAAGCGAGCCCGTCCACGGCCAGCCGGCGGCCCCACCTGCCACGGCGGCAAACCAGGCGGCGTCGAAGGCCAGGAACTGGGTGATGGCGTAAAGCAGGCTCATGCGGTCTGCCGGGACGTTTCGTGCGTAAGACAGGTCATCTGAAGGAGTTCAACCCATGAAATGTTACCAGTCCCCATCTACGCAGACGCCGCCCCGCCGGTTCCTCGTCCTGGCAGTTCTCGCCACCATCGCGATGGCGCCGGGGCTTCCGCAGGCTTCGGCATCCGGCAAGGGCCAGCCGCTGGCCGGCAGTGAGCTCAAGTCCTTCATCAGCGGCCGAAGGGTCTATCTGGCGACGCCTCTCGGCGGCGAAATCCCTTTGAATTACAGGGCAAACGGCGTCGTGGACGGCTCTGGCGACGCGGCCGGGCTCGGCCGCTACATGACGCCCAAGGACAGTGGCCGCTGGTGGGTTTCCGGAAACCGGGTCTGCCAGAAATGGAAGGAGTGGTACAAGGGCCGCACCTTCTGTTTCACGGTCGACAAGCTTTCGGCCAACAAGATCCGCTGGGTGCGTGACGATGGCCAGAGCGGCATCGCGCGGGTGCGGTGATCAGCCAAGCCGCCGCCGAAGCCAGTCCGCAGCCAGCGGCGCCAGCAGCATAGCGGCGGCACTGTAGAGAACGCTACCTGCGCGCGGGTCGAGGCTAGCCAGCAACTGGACGTTGTCCAGCCCGCGCGCCACGCCGATCAGGAGTTCGAAACCAGCTGTCAGCACCGCCCATACGGCGCCGAGGCGCAGCAGAGGTACGGCGCCGGTCACGCCGATCCAGCGGATGGTCAGTACGCTCACCAGGATGACCAGCGCCAGGCCAATCGGCCAGCCGATGCGGCTGGCCGCTTCCTCGCCCACATAGGGCGCCAGGAACAGGCCGCGCAGCACCCCATGCGCCGTCTCGATCAGCATGATGAGCAGCCACACCGCAAGACCGCGCTTCATGGTTGGACCCTCCCGCTCCGCCCGCAAGTCGTGGCGCGTTCCGTGCCCGAATTCAAGAAGCTGTTGATTCGCCGCGCCGGCGTGCCACAAAGGCGGGGAGAAGAGACGGGGGTTCCATGTTCGACGATCTCAAGGGCAAGGCCGTGGTGGTGACTGGCGGTGTCACCGGCATCGGCGGCGCGGCATCGCTCGCCTTCGCGGCGGCGGGTGCGAAAGTGTTCGCGCAATATCTGGGTGGCGGCCCTGAACTGGAGCGCATCACCGCCGCCGGCATTGCCACGCTGAAGCTTGACCTCACCGAAGATGGCGCGCCGGATCGCCTCATTGAGGCTGCTGTAGGCCACCTCGGCCGAATCGACGTGCTGGTCAACAATTCCGGAAGCCTGATCGCCCGGGTGCCGGGCACCGAGGTCGACGACGTCTTCATCGACAAGGTGTTCGACGTCAATTGCCGCCA
>DAISVW010000115.1:0-7478 GCA_036826695.1 Aestuariivirga sp. | reverse complement strand
AACGGCAGCACCCGCCTGCGACGACGAGACCCGCGCCCGCGCTGCCGCGCGCGTCTCTGATCGCCTCCGGTCATTCCTCCCGCTCCCGCCCGCCTTGGGCCGCGCCGGAACCACCGGATGCCGAATGCCACTCCTTCATCCGGATAAAAAGCCATGCCCGGTTCCATCGCCTGCGAAGACACCGCGCCGCAAGACGCGGATGCCGTCGAACATCTGCTCGATCTCAGCTTCGGCTCCGACCGCCGTTCCAAGGCCTCCTACCGGTTGCGCGAGGCCAGCGCTCCGGTACCTGGCCTGTCACTCGTGGTCCGTGACCGCGGTGTGCGCCTCTCCGGCACGATCAGCTTCTGGCCGATCGCCATCGGCGCCGCGCAAACCTCCGCCCTGCTTCTGGGGCCGCTCGCCGTTCATCCTGACCGGCAGAAACTGGGTATCGGTCTCGAATTGATGCGCCAGGGCCTTGGCCGCGCCACGGCACAGGGTCACCGTCTGGTGCTGCTGGTTGGCGATGAGCCCTATTACGCCAAAGTGGGCTTCCGTAGGGTGCCGCATGGCGTGGTCACGCTGCCGGGGCCGGTCAACCCTGACCGCCTGCTCTATCTCGAATTGCAGCCCGGATCATTCGCGGGCGTCTCCGGTCTGGCCCATGCGGCCGGCTCAGCGGCCTTCGCGCGCCCACATGGCGCCGCGGCCCAGTAGCAGGGCCGCCAGGCTCAGCAGCGTGGCGAACAGCGGGATATCGGCAACCGCGATCACCTTGTGCGCGTCATTGGCGCGCAAGCCCATCCAGCCCGCGCCCGCCATCGGCCGGCCGGCATCGACCTTCACGACCTGCGGCAGGCCGTCCTCGAGCCACTGCAGGCCGCCGCCCGTGGCCGTTGCCACCGGGCTCAGGATCGCCGTCGTGGCGGCGACATTCGCCATCTCACGGGCATCGCCGCTGCCCGCCGCCGCAACCGCCAGAAGCTTGCCATCGGCAAGCCTGTGCAGACCGGCTTCGGTCACGGCGAGCGAACCCTGGAACCGTCCTGGCGAGACTTCGCGCAGGGTCACGGTTCCTGTCTTGCCGGATGGCAGGGTCACCGTCACCGGTTCGGTCTTGTCGGCCATGGTGCGGCGCTCGACGATCAGATTGCTGCCGGATTGGCGGCCGCCGAGGGCTTCCTCCTCGAGGTCGGGCTCCTTCATCAGCCAATGCGCCATCCGCCGCAGCAATTCGGTCTGCGGGCCGCCGCCCTCGAAGCCGCGGGCCCACAGCCAGCCCTGGTCGGACAGCAGCTGCGCCACCCGCCCCTCGCCGTAGCGGGAAAGCACCAGCAAGGGCTTGTCTTCAAGGCCGGACATCAGCGTGTCCCCGGTCTCCGCCGCGGTGTCGACCCGCCTCACCCCGCTCCCCAACCTCGCCGCCCCCGCCGCCGAGCCGGGCAGGTCCTTGGTCACCGGATGCTTCTGGCCGGGGCGCGTCAACTCAGGCTTGAACGCGCCTGCGAGCACTTCGCCGGTCGGCGCCGCTGCGATGATGTCCGAGAGTGGCGTGAAATAGAGGCCATCATCGCCTGCAAGATCGGGGCCGGAGGCGATCAGCACCGCGCCGCCTTCTTCCACGTAGCGCACGATATTGGCCATGTAGGCGGCGGGCAGCACCGTCTGGCGGCGGTAGCGGTCGAAGATCACCAGGTCGAACTGGTCAAGCTTGTCGACGAACAGCTCGCGTGTCGGAAAGGCGATCAGTGCCAGTTCGCGGGTTGGCGTGCCGTCCTGCTTTTCGGGCGGCCGCAGGATGGTGAAATGCACGAGATCGACCGAGGCATCAGCCTTGAGCAGGTTGCGCCAGGTGCGCTCGCCCGGATGCGGCTCGCCGGACACCAGCAGCACCCTCAGGCGGTCGCGCACGCCCTCGATCACCGCCACCGCGCGGTTGTTCTGTTCGGAGATTTCGCCCGCCAGCGGCGGGGCGGCGATCTCGATGATGTTCTGGCCGCCATGCGCAATGCTGACCGGAACCTCGACCGCCTCGCCTGGCGTCACATCGATGGTGGTTGGCGCCGCACCCCCCGCCGATATGGCAACGGAGACCGGCGTCCCGGGTCCGTTCACTTCCTCGAGCCGGAAGGTGATCGTCTGCGGCTGTCCGACGATCCCGAAGCGCGGCGCTTTCTCGATGGTGATCCTGCGGTCCTTTTCCGACCTGGAGCCGGTGATCAGCCCGTGCAGCGGCCCGCCGATACCGGATTTCGCCGCATCCTGCGGCGCATCATGCACGATGCCGTCGGTGATCATCACCGCGCCGGCGAAGCGTTCGGGCGGGATCTCGGCCAGCGCGCGGTTCAGCGCCTCGAAGCCGCGCGTGCCGTCGTCCCCGGCGCTGATGCCGGACTTGACCTCGACGACGCGAAGCTCCGTGTTGGCAAGCCGGGGGATCGCCTCTCTCAGGGCCGCCTCGGCCTCAGCAGTACGGGCGATGCGCTCCGGGTTCTGCTGGCTCAGTGACCGGTCGACGACAACGACCGCGATGTCGCTCAGCGCCTCGCGCTGCTCACTGCGGATCACCGGGTTGGCAAGTGCCGCCATGAGCAGCACGAAGGCGATGGCCCGCAACAGGCTGCCCCGGGACCGCGATGCGGCGAGCGCGGCGATCAGCAACAGGCCCGCCACGCCCAGCGCCGCGATCAGCGGCCAGGGCAGAACCGGCGCGAGGCTCACGCTCCAGCTGCTCATTGCCCGAGCCTTTCGAGAAGGGCCGGCACATGCACCTGGTCGGCCTTGTAATTGCCGGTCAGCGCATACATCACGATGTTGATGCCGGTGCGGAAGCCAAACTCGCGCTGCCGCTCACCCCCGGGGATCGCCGCGTACAGCGGTTCGCCCATCTCGTCCATGGCCCAGGCCGCCGCGTAGTCATTGGAACCGATGATGATGCCACTCACGCCATCGGTGGCCCCGGCAGTGGATCCGGCGCTGTCGCTGGTCTCAACCCACAGCTTGCCGCCGTCGTAGCGGCCGGGAAAGCGGTCGAGCAGGTAGAAGCTCTTGGTCAGCACATGGGCGGGGGGCACAGGCTCCAGCGGCGGAATGTCGAGCTTGGCCAGAATGCGGCGCAGTGCCTCGGCCGAGGCCGTGGCGGCGCCACTCAGCGCGTCGCTTCCCGCGCAGACCTCGCGAAGATCGAAGAAGATGGTACCGCCGCCCTTCATGTAGGCGTCCATGCGGGCAAGCGCTGCGTCCGATGGAACCGCGGCATCGGGTTTCACAGGCCAGTAGATCAGCGGGAAGAACACCAGTTCGTCGCGTTCGATGTTGATGCCTGCGGGTGCTCCGGCCTCGACCGAGGTGCGCTGGCGCAGCATCTCGCCAAGGCCTTTCAGGCCCTCCTCGCTGATCCTGTCGATCTCGGCATCGCCGGTGATGACATAGGCGAACCTCGTCTCGAGCGCGTTCCGCATGGCGAAATCATCGGTAGTCTGAGCATGGAGGGGCATCGAGGGCCAGGCAGCGAAGATGAGAAGGGCAAGTGCCGCCGGCGCCGCGGCTCGGCGCTGACGCAGCCGCTTGAGGCCGCCGCTCATCACCAGCGCGGCCAGACAATCGGCGAGGAACAGCAGCATGGCCAGCGCGAAGGCATAGGGCGCCAGCGCCAGAGCGGGCCGGGGGGTGAGGCTGCGCAGGGCAATGGCCTCCGGCAGGCCGGAGATGGCGGTGAGCCCGTCGCCGCTCCGCGTGATGTTGAGGGCGCGCTCCTGCTCGCCGCGGCGGTAGAGGCCGGCAGGCGTTGCCGCACTCACCGCCGCCTTGTCGATGGCGGCGGCTGGGATGGGCTGGATGTCGGGCGAAGGGTCGGTGAGGTCGCCGGCGCCATTGAGTTCCCGGTAAGGCGCGAAAGCCTGGGCATCGGCGGAAGAAGGTCCGCCGCGCGTGCCGCCGCCGGCCGCCGGGGCAAGATCGAGCACCCGGCGCAGCATCTCCACGAACAGGCCCGAGATCGGCAGGTTGGACCAGTCGGCATTGGCGGTCACATGGAACAGCACGATCATGCCCTTGCCCTGTTTCGACGCCGTCACCAGCGGTGTGCCGTCGGCAAGGCTGGCCCACACCTTGTCGGGAAGTTCGCTGTCAGGCTCGGCCAGCACCTGGCGGGTCACCGTGACGGCGGGGTCAGCACCCAGCCCGGCGAAAGGGCTCGTTTCGGGGAAGGCCTGCAGGGGCTGCGGCGTCTCCCAGCTCAAGGCACTGCCCAGCGCCCGGCCGCCTTCGCGCAGCCTCACGTGGATCAGACCATCCTGCGCGGCGGCGAGGCGCGGTCCTGCGAAGCGCAAGAGGAGCCCGCCGTTGTCGACCCACTTTGCCACCATCTCCTGCTCTTCCGGCGGCAGCACGCCGATGTCGGCCAGGACCAGCATGGACAGGCCCTGATCGAGCAGTCCCTTGAGCGCCATGGCATCGGCCGGCGTCGAGGTCTCGACATAGGGCTCGAGCGCGCGTGACACGTAGTAGAGCGGCGCGAGCAGCGGCTGTGCGGTTTCGGTGGCGGCGCCGGACATCAGTCCGACAGTCTTGCGCCGCCAGCGGTCATCCATCAGGAAACTGGCCGCCGCGTGTTGCTGGCCTTCAAGAACGATGCGGCTCACCTCGTTGCGAAGCTCGACTGGCAGTTCGATCGCCGACTCGGCCTTGGTGGCGCCAGCCGCAAAGCGCAGCGGTGCCTCGCCCAGGCTGCGGCCATTGCCAGCCCGGGCCATGGCCTGAACCGTCTGTTCCGGGCCGCCCGCCACGCGGAGCGCCGTCACCTTGATGCGGCCGCCATCGAAACCGGGGCTGGCCAGCGCCACCGGCAGGCTCGAGGCCTCGGGCATGATCGCTTCGACGCGGGCCTTGCCGCCGGCCAGACCAATGAGACCCTTCGCGAAGTCCGCGGCATCACCGGTGTCGATACCATCGGAGAGCCACACCACCTGCAGGGACGCGGCATTGCCAAAAGCCTGTTGCAGCCGGGTAAGCAGCGCGGCACGGTCCGGGTCGAGGGCGCGGGGAGAAAGGGCCGCCGCCCTGGTCCGGGCCTCGACGGCAGCCTGCGGTTCGAGCCCCGGCGCGCGCAGCGCTGGCGTCGCCGTGGCGAGCGTGACGGGCGCGCCGGCCAGTGCTGCCGCGTCGAGAATCTCGTTCATGATCTTCTGGCGGGCGTTCCAGTCTCCTGCTGCGGCCCAGCCATCATCGACGATCAGCAGCAGAGGGTCCCGCGATGGGGCCCCGCCGCGGTCCGGCGCGTAGAATGGCTGGGCTACGCCGATGATCACCAGTGCCGCGAGCGCCAGCCGCAGCAGCATCAGCCACCATGGCGTCTTGTCGGGCTTTTCCTCGCGGTTGACCAGTTCCAGCAAGAGGCGCACCGGCGGGAAGTTCACCACTTCCGGCCTGGGCGGCGTGAAGCGCAACAGCCACCAGATGACCGGCAGCAGCAGCAGCGCGGCGAGCGCCATCGGCGTTGCGAAGGTCAGGGCGGAGAGCAGGCTCATCTTGCCGCCTCGCCGGAGATCCGCGCATGCAGCGCCAGAAGCACCGGCGCCAGAGGCTGGTCGGTCCGGTGAATGGTGAAACTCCAGCCGATGCGGCGGCAGATGTCATTCAGCGCCGCGCGGTGGCGCAAGAGTTTCTCCGCATAGGCCTCGCGCAGGCGCTCGGCGCGCGCCGACAGGAACTTCAGCGGCCCCGCCATCTCATGGAATTCGACCCGGCCATCGTAAGGAAAAGTTTCCTCGGCAGGATCAACGACTTGCACCATGTGGCCTTTGACCCCGGCCGCGGCGATCGGCGTCACGGCGGCGGCGATGTCGCCGGGTGGTTCCAGGAAGTCGCCCGCCAATATGGCGCTGGAAAAGCGCGGCAGCCGCACCGCGGCGGGAAGGCTCTGACCCTGACGGGCGAGGAACCAGCCGGCGATCTGCACAAGTTGCCGGCGGGCATGATCGGCGGCGAAGGGCGCGCCAAGCGCGCCAACCCGTTCCTGCGCCTTCACCGCAAGTGCTGCGAGGCACAGGCCCAGCAGTTCGGCGCGGGCCCGCTTGCTGACCGGGCCCAGATGCGAACGGAAATCCATTGACGCCGACGGCGAAGCCCAGACCCACAGCGTGTTGGCGGCCTCCCATTCGTTTTCGCGGATGAACACCCGGTCGGAGCGCGCCGATTTATGCCAGTCGATACGCTGGGTGGAATCGCCGAAGCTGTAGGGCCGGTATTGCCAGAAGGCCTCGCCGGGCCCGGCGCGCTTGCGCCCATGCTCGCCCAGCATCAGCGTCGCCGCGATACGCTCCGCCTCGACGAGCAGCGGCGGCAGAGCTTCGGCCTGCAGAGACGCGCGGCCGGCGAGCGCAAGGGCTTTGGCGGGTTGCATCTGATCAGGCGATCAGGCGGGACAGCCGCTCGATGGCGCCGTCGATGGTGTGGCCCTCGGCCCGGGCGCTGAAAGTCAGCGCCATGCGGTGACGGAACACCGGGCCCAGCAGCGCCATGACGTCATCGAGCGAGGGCGACAGCCGGCCCTGCAGCAGGGCGCGGGCGCGCGAGCCCAGCATCAGCGCCTGCGAGGCGCGGGGCGACGGGCCCCAGGCCACGTTGGCGTTGACGAAGTCGTCGGCCTCGGGGCCGGGGCGGGCGGCGCGTACCACCCGCAGGATGGCGTCCGCCACCTGCTCGCCCACCGGGATCAGGCGGGTCAGGCGTTGCGCCTGCATCAGTTCTCCGCTGCTCAGCGTGGCGTCCACCGCCTCCTCGGCGGCACCCGTCGTGGCGAACAGCATGCGCCGCTCGGCCTCGAGCGAGGGGTAGGGCACGTCGATCTGCAGCAGGAAGCGGTCCAGCTGCGCCTCGGGCAGCGGATAGGTGCCCTCCTGCTCGATCGGGTTCTGGGTGGCCAGCACATGGAAGGGGCGCGGCAGGTCATGGCGGAGCCCCGCCACCGTCACGTGCTGTTCCTGCATCGCCTGCAACAGGGCGGACTGGGTGCGCGGCGAGGCGCGGTTGATTTCGTCGGCCATCATCAGCTGGCAGAACACGGGGCCGGGCAGGAAGCGGAACTGGCGGCGGCCGGCCTCGGACTCTTCCAGAACTTCCGATCCCAGGATGTCGGCCGGCATCAGGTCAGGGGTGAACTGGACCCGCTTTTCGGCCAGGCCCAGCACCCGCCCGAGCGTGGCGGCGAGCTTGGTCTCGTCGAGTCCGGGTGCGCCCACCAGAAGGGCGTGGCCGCCGCCCAGAATGGCGGTCAGAACCTGTTCCACCACCATGTCCTGGCCGAAAATGACCTTTCCGATGGCTGCTCTCGCCTGTTCCATACGGGCGGCGGCGGTTTCCAGTTCGGCGACGATCTGGCGGTCGGCTTCGCTGATGCTTGGCATGATCCTCACGGCTGTTACGCTGGCCGGCCCCGGGAGGATCGGCGTTTGTTGATGTTTTGCCACTTTCCGCAACGAGAATGGCCTAAAAGA
>DAISVW010000114.1:0-7559 GCA_036826695.1 Aestuariivirga sp. | reverse complement strand
GAAATAGGCCACTTACGCCGCCGTATAGGCGGTATTGAGCGGCTGGTAGACCGCGCCCAGTTTCATGACCGCGAGATAGAGAAACACGCTTTCCGGAGATTTCTCGACCTGCACCGTCACCCGGTCTCCCGCCTCGACGCCGAGGGCGGCCAAGGCGTTGGCGTAGCGCGCCACGGCGTGGGCAAGATCGCCGAAACTCAGGCGCAGCGCGCCGTCCGCCGAGGAGACCGCGGTGCGCTCCGCATTGGCCGCGAATACCTGCGCCAAGCGGCAATAGAGATTCCCGGCGCTCATGCCTCCAGGAAGGCCTTCATGCGTTTCAGCGCCTCGGCGATGTCAGCCTCGCTGGCGGCGTAGGACAGCCGCATGAAGCCCTTGCCGTTCTCACCGAAGCTTTCGCCGAAGATCAGCGCCACATAGGCCTTCTCCAGCAGCTCGCGGGCAAGTTCTCGCGATGACCAGCCAGTACCCGCCACATTCGGGAAGGCATAAAAGGCCCCGCCGGGAAGCCGGCAGCGCACGCCGCGGATATCGTTGAGGCCCGCCACCACCATGTCGCGGCGGCGCTGGAAGCTTTTCCGGAATCCCTCGATCTCGTCCATCGGACCGGTAATCGCCGCGAGCCCCGCCATCTGGGTGGCGACACTGGTGCAGGAGTGATCGACGGTGATCAGCTTCTTCACATACTCGATGAGATGCCGGGGCCAGATGCCGAAGCCCAGCCGCCAGCCGGTCATGGCGTAGGTCTTGGACCAGCCGTCGAGGATGATGGTGCGGTCCCTGAGTTCCGGAAAGCTCAGGAAGCTGGTGAAATCGCCGCCGTCATAGACCTGGTGGCTGTAGATCTCGTCGGAGAGCACCGCCACATGCGGATGCCGCGCGAGGCCCTGGGCAAGCCTGGTGATCTCGGTGCGCGAGACGACGCCGCCCGTCGGGTTGGCGGGCGAATTGATGATGATCAGCCGGGTGCGCGGCGTGATCAGCGACAGCACTTCCTCGGCGTCGAAGCCGAAGTCCTTCTCCTCGCGGATGGGGTAGGGCACGGCTGTTGCCCCGCTCGAACGCGCCGCATCGCGGTAGGGCGGAAAGCCCGGATCGGGGTAGAGGATTTCAGCACCCGGCCCGCCGAACATCTGGCAGGCGAAATAGAAGGTCACCTTGCCGCCCGGCACGATCACCACCTCGTCGCCCGACACTGGCACCTTGAAGCGCCCGCCCACATATTGCGCCACCGCGTCGCGCAGCACCGGCAGCCCTTGCGGGCTGGTGTAGCCGTGCGGGCCGTCGCGCACCGCTTTCTCGGCGGCGGCCAGGATGTGTTTGGGCGGCGCGAAATCGGGCTGGCCGATGCCCAGATTGATCACCGGGTGGCCCTTGGCCTTCAGCGCATTGGCGCGGTCAAGCACCGAAAAGGCGGTTTCTTCCTCGATGGCCGCGACGGCGGGATTGATTTTCAGCATCAGCTCACATCATCAATTGCAGGGTCCAGGAGGCGGCTCACGTTGCGGCCACCGTGCCCTGTTTCTAAGGCCTTGGCGAAGGTTTCCGCAACCGCTTCCGTAAGCGCCGTGCGGCAGCCCAGCGAATCCGCCAGTCCGGCATAGTAGCCGATGTCCTTTGCGGCATTGGCGATGGCGAAGCGGTAGCCGTCGAAATCCGCCTCCAGCGCCGGGGCCACCATCTTGCGCAGCACGCCGGAATTGCCCGACCCGTTGAGCATCGCCTCATAAAGGCTTTTCCAGTCGATCCCCGCCTGGCGGGCGGCGCCGAAGGCCTCGGCCACCAGCGCCACCATGCCGGTGACCAGATAGTTGGAAATGAGCTTCGCCGTGTGCCCGGCACCCGGTGGCCCGAAATGCCTCACCGTGGTGGCAAAGCATGAGAGCACCGGCGCGATGCGGGCGAAGGTCTGCTCATCGGCGCCGCACAACACGCCGAGCTCGCCGCGTTCGGCCTGTTCCGGACCGCCGGTGAGCGGAATGTCCGCGAAGGCGACGCCGGTGGCGGCAAGCCGCCGCGCCAGTTCCCGGCTCGACGCCGGGTCGGAGGTGCCGGCGTCCAGAACCACCTGCCCCGGCCGCAGATGCGGCATCAGCGCCTTGATGGTCGCTTCGACGACGGCGGAGGTGGTGAGGCACAGGATGATCATGTCCGCCGCGGCGAGCTCCGCCAGGCTCCGTGCTTCCCGTGCACCCCTGGCCACGAGATCGTCGATGGGCTGGCGATTGCGGTGGGCGATCACCGTCACGGCATGGCCATGCCGCAGCAGGCTGGCAGCCATGCCATGGCCCATCATTCCGGCACCGCTCAGACCGACATGCATGCTTGCCTCATGGATTGCGCCTCCCTATGGTCCCGCGCCGGATAGCAAGGGAGTAAGGGCATCATGGCGCTGCACCGCAATTTCATCAACGGCGAATGGCTGGAAGGCAAGGGCATCCGCGAGAATGTGAACCCGTCCGACCTTTCCGACATCGTCGGCGAATATGCCCAGGCCGACAAGGCCCAGACCGAGTCCGCCATCGCCGCCGCCCGGGCCGCACAGCCCGGCTGGGCCGCCACCACGCCGCAGCAGAAGGCGGATGTTCTCGAATTCATCGGCGCCGAGTTGCTGGCCCGCAAGGACGAGATCGGCCGCCTGCTCGCCCGCGAGGAGGGAAAGCCGCTGGCCAATGGCATCGCCGAGACCATGCGCGCCGCGCAGATTTTCAAGTTCTTCGCGCAGGAGGCGCTGCGCGTCGAAGGAGTCGCCGTGTCTTCGGTGCGCCCGGGCGTCGACGTGATGATCACCCGCGAACCCCTGGGCGTTGTCGGATTGATCTGCCCGTGGAATTTCCCGATCGCCATTCCGGCGTGGAAGATGGCTCCGGCGCTCGCTTTCGGCAACAGCGTGGTGTTCAAGCCGGCTGACCTGGTTCCGGGCTGCGCCTGGGCGCTCGTCGAGATCGCCTCACGCTCCGGCCTGCCCAGGGGCGTTCTCAACCTGGTGATGGGCCGCGGGTCCGTCGTCGGCCAGGCCATGCTCGACTCGCGCGATGTCAACGCCATTTCCTTCACCGGCTCGGTCGAGACCGGTTCGCGGGTGGCCATGGCCTGCGCGGCGCGCGGCGCCAAGTTCCAGCTCGAAATGGGCGGCAAGAACCCGCTCGTCGTGCTGGATGACGCCAACCTCGACATCGCCGTGGCGGCGGCGCTGGACGGCGCCTTCTACCAGACCGGCCAGCGCTGCACGGCGTCCTCCCGGCTCATCGTGCAGGCGAAGGTGCATGATGCCTTCGTCGAACGCATGGTCGAGGGCATGAAGAAGCTGAAAGTCGATCATGCGCTGAAAGAGGGAACGGTGATCGGACCCGTCGTCGATGAAGCCCAGATGGCCCAGGACGAGCGCTATATCCAGATCGCGCGCGATGAAGGCGGCGAACTGGCCTGGGGCGGCGAACGCCTCAACCGCGACACCAGGGGCCATTATCTGAGCCCGGCGCTGGCCGTGGGCACGACGAATGCGACGCGCATCAACCGCGAAGAGGTGTTCGGGCTGGTGGCCGCTGTGATCATGGGCGATTCCTATGACGAGGCGCTGAGCGTTGCCAACGACACCGCTTTCGGGCTTTCCTCCGGCATCGTCACCGGCTCGCTGAAACACGCCACCGACTTCCGCAAGAAGTCAGCGGCCGGCATGGTGATGGTGAACCTTCCCACCGCGGGCGTCGATTATCACGTGCCGTTCGGCGGCCGCAAAGGTTCGAGCTATGGCGCGCGCGAGCAGGGGCGCCACGCGGTCGATTTCTACACGTCGATCAAGACGGCCTATACGCTGGCCTGATCCGGGATCAATCGGCGGGGGCGGGCACATCGCGCAGCCTGCCGCCCGCCGCCTCGCTGGCGAACACCACGAGGCCGCTCACCACCACGACGGCGGCGCCGGCCAGTGTCCAGAAATCCGGCACGTCGCCGAAGAAGATGAATCCGGCGGCGATCATCCAGACGATCTGCGTATAGAGAAACGGCGCCAGCGCGCTGGCCGGCGCCAGGCGATGCGCCTGAATGAGCATGAGATGGCCAATGGCGCCCGCGACACCCATGAAGATCAGGATCAGCCATTGCGCGCCCACCGGCGTCTGCCAGAACACAGGGAGCGGTGCGGCCGCGGCGAGCGTGCCGACGAAGCTCACATAGAACAGCGAGGTCTCGGTGCGGTCGCGGCCGCCCACCTTGCGGGTGGCGATGTTGTAGACGGCGCCGCAGAAGGATGAGGCCACCGACAGCAGCATCGCCCAGTGGAAACTGCCGGTTCCCGGCCGCATGATGATGAGGACGCCGAGGAAGCCGATGAACACGGCGGTCCAGCGCCGCCAGCCCACCTGCTCGCCGAGGAGTGGCGCTGAAAGCGCACAGACCCACAGCGGAATGGTGAAGAAGATCGCCGATGTCTGGGCCAGCTGCAGATGCTGCATGGCCATGAAATTGAGGATCGTCGATACCATCAGCAGCAGCCCGCGGAAGGCCTGCAATGCCGGGTGATGGGTGATCAGCAGCCCCGGACCGCCCGCCCGCATCAGCACCGCGGCGGAAATCAGGAACGCCACTGCATAGCGCCCGAACACCGCGACGGCCGGCGGCAGGTCGTGGGTCACGTATTTCGCGGCAGTGTCGAGGCTGGTGAAGACGGCCATCGAGGCCGTCATCAGCAATATGCCGGTGACGCGCGCGTTCATGCCCGGCAGTTAGCCCGCCAAGAGATGTGTTGGAAACCCAAACTCCGGGTCTCTCCCTTGCGTATTCCGCATGGCCGCCTGTCAGGCCAGCAGGATTCCCCGTTCGGCGAAGCTTCGCCGCGCAGCGTCGGCCGATCCGGCAAGATCGATGGCGCGGCAGGCGGCGGCGATCACTTCGGTCTCGAAGCCGAGCTGGCGTGCGTCTTCGGCCGAGAAGCGCACGCAGTAATCGAAAGCGAGCCCCACGCAGACGACCTCGCGGATGCCGCGCTCTCTCAGATAGCCGCCGAGCCCGGTGGGCGTCGTCCGGTCGTTCTCGAAGAATGCCGAATAGCTGTCGATGCCGTGCCGGAAGCCCTTGCGGATGATGAGTTGAGCCTGCGGAATGTCGAGATCGCGGTGGAAGGCCGCGCCATGGGTGTCCTGGATGCAGTGGTCGGGCCACAGCGTCTGCTGGCCATAATGCATCTCGACCGTCTCGAAGGGTGACTTGCGCTCATGCCGCGACGCGAAGGAGCTATGCTCCGCCGGATGCCAGTCCTGGGTCAGCACCACATGGCGGAACTCCCGGGCCAGCCGGTTGATGACCGGCACCACCTCGTCGCCGCCCGGCACCGCCAGATTGCCGCCGGGGCAGAAATCATTCTGCACGTCGATGACCAGAAGCACGGCATGATCGCTTCGCATGTTCATTCCTCACAATCGCATCGCGGCGATGGCGGCGGCACAGCCGCGCAGCGCCGGAAACTCGCCCACAATCGCATAGACCGGCATCGGCCGCATGACATGGGCATTCTTGCCACGCTGCTCGAACACCTCGCGGAAGCGGCCTTCCCGCAGCTTGCCGACAATCGAGGGCACGATCCCGCCCGCCAGATAGACGCCGCCCTTGGCCTGGAACGCCATGGCGGCATCTGAGGCCACGCGGGCCAGCCAGACCACGAACTGGTCGCGCGTTCTCACTGCCGCCTCGTCCGTGTTGGCGAGTGCCGCCTGCAGAACCTCCTCGGGGGTCTTCAGCGATGGCTTCGTGGCAATCACCTGATACATGTGCAGAAGGCCACCGCCGGTGATGGCATCCTCGGCCTCGAAGGGAACGCCGGGCCGGCTCATCTTTTCGCGCCACTCGAATTCGGCACGCGTCAGGACCGGCAGGCTGACATGACCGCCCTCGCTGGCCAGCTCCAGCCAGCCGCCGTCCGGCAAGGCCGCGAGCGCCGCCATGCCGAGCCCGGTTCCGGGGCCCAGCACGATCTTGAGCGCCGGCCTGTCCGGCGTCGCGCCGCCGATCTGCACGGTTTCCGTCTCGCCGAGATGCGGCAGCGACAGCGCCAGGGCCTCGAAATCATTGAGCAGCCGGAACGCTTTGGCTCCGGCGGCCGCCCTGAGCGAGTCCCTTGTGAAGCTCCAGTTGCGGTTGGTGAGCGACACCGTCTCGCCCTCGACGGGCCCCGCAACCGCAATCGCCGCCGCGGCGAGCCCGCTTAGGCCCTTCGACCGCAGATAGGCGGCGATGGCCTCTTCCAGCGAGCCGAACTGATCGTTCTTCTGGACGGCGATATCGGAAACCCGGGTGCTGCCGGGCTCGGTCAGCCCGAACCGGGAATTGGTTCCGCCAATGTCGCCGACCAGGGCCAGCCCGCTCATTTCAATCCACCTCGAAGCCTCCAGTGCCACGGCGGCCGGTTTTGGGCAACAGCGAAAGCTTTACCCTGCCGCCAAAGCCGTTTAGGAAGCCACGCGAAACCCCGAAAGACATGGTATCGGCCTTGACCAATCCGCTTTCCCAGGAGGTGGCGCGCCGGCGCACCTTCGCGATCATCTCGCACCCCGACGCCGGCAAGACGACGCTGACCGAAAAGCTCCTGCTGTTCGGCGGCGCCATTCAGCTGGCCGGCCAGGTGCGTGCCAAGGGTGACCGCCGCCGCACCCGCTCGGACTGGATGTCGATCGAGCGTGCCCGCGGCATTTCGGTCGTCACCTCGGTGATGACCTTCGAATACCGCGGCACGGTGTTCAACCTGCTCGATACGCCGGGCCACGAGGACTTCTCGGAGGACACCTACCGCACACTCACCGCGGTCGACGCCGCCGTGATGGTGATCGACGCGGCGAAAGGCATCGAGGCCCGCACCCGCAAGCTGTTCGAAATCTGCCGGCTGCGCGACATTCCGATCATCACCTTCGTCAACAAGATGGACCGCGAGTCGCGGGAGCCGCTCGATCTTCTCGATGAGATCGAGAAGGGACTGGCCCTCGCCGTGGCGCCGATGGTCTGGCCGATCGGCCAGGGCAAGGACTTTGCCGGAACCTATGATCTCACGAGCCCGCGGGTGCGCCGTCTGGAGCAGGACCCCGAGGGCGTTCCGGTTTCAGGCCCTGACGATCCGCTGCTCGCCACGCTGCTCTCCGGCCCCGCTCTGGCGAAATGGCGGGACGAGATCGAACTGGTGCGGGACCTCTGTCACAGCTTTGACCGCCAGGCCTTTCTCGAAGGCCATCTTTCGCCCGTCTATTTCGGCTCGGCGCTCAAGAATTTCGGGGTGCGCGACCTGCTCGAAGCGCTGATCGCCTATGCGCCGCCGCCGCGCGACCAGGCCGCCTCCTCGCGTCTCGTTCATGCCACGGAACCGAAGATGACCGGCATCGTGTTCAAGATCCAGGCCAACATGGACCCCAACCACCGCGACCGCATCGCCTTCATGCGGCTCGCGTCCGGCAAGCTCACGCGCGGCATGAAGGTGAAGCTGGTGCGCACCGGCAAGACGGTGGCGCTCAACGCCCCGCAATTCTTCTTCGCGCAGGACCGTTCGCTCGCCGATGAGGCCTATGCCGGCGACGTGG
>DAISVW010000113.1:0-7571 GCA_036826695.1 Aestuariivirga sp. | reverse complement strand
TCCCTCATGTTCCGGGGGTCCATCACCGCCTGCACGGCAGCCACCACTGCAATGTTAGGACAATGTTCTATTTCTGTTAGAAATGCAAGGGGAATTTTTTATCTCATAGAAACAAGGATTTGGAAGATTTCAACGATACGGAGCAGGAACATGCCGGAAACCCTGCGCCACCCGATCACTCGCCGGGCCCTGCCGCGCCGCCGCCGTCGGCTCCGCGAATCGGACTGGCGGTCAGCTTTCCATCGCCTCCTTCACTTTCTCCACCAGCTGCTTCAGCGAGAACGGCTTGGGCATGAAGCTGAAGCCGCTGTGGCCTTCGAGGTCCTGCTCGAACTGTTCGCCGGGGTAGCCCGAGACGAACACGAACTTGGTGGCGATGCCGCGTTTCCTCAGTTCACGGAGCAAGGTCGGCCCGTCCATCTCCGGCATCACCACATCCGAGATGATCAGGTCGAACCCCCTGGTGTCGGCGTCGATCTTCTCGATCGCGGCCTCCCCGGAATTGGCCTCGACCACGGTGTAGCCCCGCGAGGCCAGCGCCCTGAGCGCGAAGGCCCGGACGGCGTCCTCGTCCTCGACCAGCAGGATGCGTTCCTTGCCGGTGTAGTCGCGCTTCGGGGTCTCGGCCGGTTTCTCCTCGACCGGAGCCTCACCGGCCCGCTGCGGGTAATAGCGCGGCAGATAGATGCGGAACACCGTGCCCTTGCCCACCTCGCTGTCGCAGAAGATAAAGCCGCCGGTCTGCTTGACGATGCCGTAATCGGTAGAGAGGCCGCGCCCCGTGCCCTTCCCCACGTCCTTGGTCGAAAAGAACGGTTCCCAGATCTTGTCGCGGATTTCCTTGGGGATGCCGGACCCCGTGTCCTCGACCTCGCAGACCACATATTCCCCGGGCGGCATCAGCGAGGGCATGACCGTGCGCGAGGCTTCGACGCCGAGATTGTAGGTCCTGCCCGTCAGCGTGCCACCGTTCGGCATCGCGTCGCGGGCATTGACGGCGAGATTGATGATCACCTGTTCGAACTGGTGGATGTCGACCATGACCAGGCCCAGATCGCGCTCATGCGAGATCTTGCGGCCCACCTTCTCGCCCAGCACCCGGGCCAGCAGATTGCCGAGGTCGGAAAGCGCCTCCGTGAGGGCATGCACCTTGGGCTGCAGCGTCTGCTTGCGCGAGAAGGCAAGGAGCTGGCGCACCAGATTGGCGGCCCGGTTGGCATTCTGCTTGATGTTCATGACATCGGCGAAGGACGGGTCGGTGGGCCGCATCTTGGCGAGAAGCAGGTCGGCGAAGCCGATGATCGGGGTCAGCACATTGTTGAAGTCATGCGCGATGCCGGAGGCGAGCTGGCCCACCGCCATCAGCTTCTGGCTCTGCACCAGCTGCACGGCCAGCGACTTGTTCTCGGTCTTGTCCACCGCGAAGACCACCGCCGCGCCGTCGTCCTCCACCAGACGGGTGAACGTGAACAAGACGTTGCGCGGGCTGTCGCCTTCGAGCGTCGCCTCGCACAGCTGCTGGCTTCCCTCCTGGGCAAGCGCAGCGGCCAGGGCCTGTTGCATCTGGCCCTGATCCTGCGCCGCGACGGCGGCGGCGATCGCGGCCCCGCGCCTGAGCCTCGGCGAGAGATCGATGAAGGCGGGGTTGGCGGTGCGGATCACGCCATCGCTGCCCACTTCGGCGATGCCGATCGGGGCGCTGTTGATGAAGCGGGCGACGCGCGGCGCGAAGATCTCTCCGGCACTTCCGCCGCCGGCCAGCTGGCGCGGCACCACGATGGTGCGGGCCGGCGAGGGCCGTCCCTCAGCGTCGAAATCGACGTGGTGGATGATCTGCACCGGAAACAGCCGGCCGGTCGCGGGATTGCGGAGATCGATGCCGAAGCTCTCGGTGACCGAGCCCCGGGGCTTCGGCGCGATGCCGGCGATCAGCCGCGCCGCGGCGGGGCCCAGCAGTCCATCGAGAGTGAGGCGGGCTCCCTCGAGATCGGTCAGGTCCATGCCCAGCCATTGCGCCAGCGTCGCGTTGACGTAATCGACATGGCCATCGGCGAGCGTCGAGAACACGCCCACCGGCGCGCTGTCGAGATAGGTGATGATGAATTGCAGCCGCGCGAAGGACTGTTCCTGCCGGGCCCGGTCGCCGCTGATGTCCTCGAGTTGCCAGAGGCGCAGCGCGCGCGTTCCCGCCTGCATCGGCGCCGCCGACAGCCTGATCCACACCGGCCGGCCGGCTTCGGCGCAGGGCGCGGCCGAGCCTTCGGCCACCCGCAATTCACGGGTTTCGCGGCGACCTGCCGCCACGGCCTGCGAGAGCTGGTAGATGGGCGCGGAGAACTCCGCGAACGGCGTGAACAGCACATCCATGGGAACCAGGCGGCCCGCACCCGCCCGGTCGACGAGCGCCTGGTAGGCGGGATTGGCGTAGACGGCGCGGCCTTGCGCATCGGTCACCACCAGCGCATGGCCGGCCGCCACGGCCAGGCCGTCGAGGAACTGCCTGTCCTGATTGCCGCCACCCAGCCGCAGCAGCCCGGCCAGCAGCGCGAGCAGGCTCAGCAGACCAAGCCCGGCCAGCCCCGCTCCTGCCCAGAGAAGCCAGAGCGGATCGATGGCGGGAGCCTGGCGAAGCCCGAACGCCACGGCCGCCGCAACCAGCGCGGCCAATGCCAGCGCCAGCGCCGCGCGGGCGCCGCTGGCTGCCGGCGGATTGCTTTGGTCCATGCCTGCTCACCCCGAATCAAGTCCAGTATAGGACAATCTCAGGGCGGCGTCGTCGAAGGTGAACTCCGCATCAACAGAGCTTTACAAAAGACGGCCATATCGCCACACTCCGCCGGATTATTGCAACAACGGATCGGTGGGCTTCTTGAGCCAGAATTTGCAGCTGTTCGGCACAATCGCAACGATATTGGGGTTGCTGATTGCGGTAATGATCGCCTGGCGTATGATCAGCCCCCGTTTGCTGGGGCGGCAGGGCCAGCGGCTTGCCGTCATCGAATATCGGGAAATCGACCGGTCCCGGCGCCTCGTTCTGGTGCGGCGGGACGAGGAGGAACATCTGCTGCTGGTCGGCGGCAATACCGACGTGGTGATCGAGAGCCTGGCTGCGCCGCCGCCGCCGTTAGCCCCCAGTCAGCCCGTGGTCCGTCCGGCACCGCGTCCACCGGTGTTCGGGGACCGAAAGCCGCCGCCGCTGCGTCCCCTGGATCAGCCGGCGGGGCGCGACGACCCGGCCAGCTGAGACGAACGAAAAAAGCCCGGCCTTGCAGCCGGGCTTTCCTTATGGCGCATCACGACTGGATGCTTGACGGTCCCACGGAGCGGCGCTCGGCCATGAAGCGGTCGAACTCGTCCTGGTCTTTGGCGCGGCGCAGCCGTTCGACGAAGGCGCGGAATTCGCGCTGTTCGTCCTCGAGGCGGCGGCGCTCCTCCTCCAGCCTTGCGAGCTGGGCGCGGCGGTAATCGTCAAACGCCGCATTGCCCGATCCATAAACGCCGGACGCGGACCATTGCCTGTTCAACCCGCCCCACTCCGGCATGCTGAACCCGGCCCAGGGCGCAGCCCCGGTCGCGGAGCCCTTCCACATCTGGCCGAACTTCCACTTGGCGAACAGCGCCACGAGGCCCAGCGGCCAGAAGACCACAAAGCCGGCGACCATCGCGCCCAGCTCCCAGGCCGACCAGCGCTTCGTGCCGCCCCACTTGTTGCTGACGTTCTGGCCGCCATCCGAACCGTAACCGGCACCGGCAGAGGAATTGATCATGGTCACTCCTTTCATGACTTGAGGACCGAAGACATGGTAATCGTCCATCCGGCTTTCAACGAAATTCGCACGGGGCCACCGGTCACGTTCTCCTCGGAGAGGCACAAGCGGATGATATGCGGAGGAAATTCGGGATCATGACGCAGCACCACAAGATCGCGATGCTGACCGCCGGCGGCCTGGCGCCCTGCCTCTCCTCGGCGGTCGGCGGCCTCATCGAGCGCTATTCGGAGCTCGCGCCCGAGGCGCCGATGATCGGCTATCTCGCCGGCTACAAGGGCCTGCTGCAGGGAAATTCGATTTCGGTGACGCCCGAAGTGCGCCGCCGCGCCCATGTGCTGCACGCCCATGGCGGAACCCCGCTTGGCAACAGCCGGGTCAAGCTCACCAATGTGGCCGATTGCCTGAAACGCGGACTGGTGAAGGCGGGCGAGGACCCGCTGAAGGTTGCGGCCAGCCAGCTGGTGAAGGACGGCGTCACCATCCTCCACACCATCGGTGGCGATGACACCAACACCACCGCCGCCGATCTCGCGCAGTACCTGAGCAGCAACGGCTACAGGCTCACCGTGGTGGGCCTGCCCAAGACGATCGACAATGACGTTTCGCCGATCCGCCAGACCATGGGCGCCTGGACGGCGGCCGAACAAGGGGCGCTGTTCTTCGAGAATGTGGTGAACGAGCAGTCGACCTCGTCGCGCCAGCTGGTCATTCACGAAGTGATGGGCCGCCACTGCGGCTGGCTCACCGCCGCCACGGCGCGGGCCTGGCGCGAGCGGCTGGATGCGCTGGAGTTTCTGCCGGAGTTCAACCTGGCGCGCCGCCACAAGGACATCGACGCGGTCTATGTGCCGGAAATGACGATCGACATTGCCGCAGAGGCGCAGCGCCTCAGGAAGGTCATGGACGAAATGGACTCGGTCTCGATCTTCGTCAGCGAAGGCGCCTGTGTCGCCGAGATCGTGGCCGAGCTCGAAGCCAGGGGCGAAGCTGTTGACCGCGATGCCTTCGGACACGTGCGGCTCGACCAGGTGAAGGTGGGCGACTGGTTCGGCAAGCAGTTCGCGAAGAAGATCGGCGCCGACAAGACGCTGGTGCAGAAGTCCGGCTATTTCGGGCGCTCGGCGGCCGCCAACCGCGCCGACCTCGATCTGATCAGGTCCATGGTGCACGTCGCGGTGGACTCAGCTCTGGCAGGAACCTCCGGCGTGGTCGGCCATGACGAGGAGCGCGGCGATGAACTCCGCGCCATCGAATTTCCGCGCATCAGGGGCGGCAAGCACTTCGATCCGGCGACACCCTGGTTCGCGGACATGCTGAGAGACATCGGACAGATCCCATGATCAGCCGCCTCGCCCCCCTGCTCGCGGCCCTCCTTGCCGCATCGCCGGCTCTGGCCGATGAAGCGCTGGAACAGGGCAAGGCTGATTTCGCGAAGCTCTGCGCGCCCTGCCACGGGGCAGACGCCACGGGCCACGGCCCGGAGGCCGCGCACCTTCCGAAGAAACCCGCCGATCTCACGCGCATCAGCCAGAGATACGGCAGTTTCCCCGAAGACCGGGTGTTCGCCACCATTTCCGGCCTCGACATGCCGGAAAGCCATGGCAACCGCGAGATGCCGATCTGGGGCGATGTGTTCGTGAGCGAGGGCGTGGGCAAGAGCACCTCCCTGGCTGACGCATTGCGCGCCTCGGATGATGCCTCGCGCCGCATCGCCGGACTGATGCGCTATATCGAGACGCTCCAGCACGCGCCGTGAACCGTCAGCCGCTCCGGCCTTGAAGGCGCCGCCACTTCGTAATAGTTGTTCGGATATGACGAACTCCAGCCTCGGATCTGCCGCCGTACCATGACCTGGTTCAGCCTCACGCCGGAGGAATGGATGGCGGTGCGCCTCAGCCTCAAGGTGGCCACCGTCGCGATGATCGCCAGCCTGCCGGTGGCGCTGGCCGTGGCGTGGGTGCTGGCCAGGCGGGACTTCTGGGGCAAGTCGCTGCTCAACGGCCTGGTGCACATGCCGCTGGTGATGCCGCCGGTGGTGACCGGCTATCTGCTGCTGCTGGCCTTCGGCACCCGTGGGCCGATCGGGTCCTTCCTCGCTGAATTCGGCATCGTCTTCGCCTTTCGCTGGACCGGCGCGGCGCTGGCCTGCGCGGTGATGGCTTTCCCGCTGATGGTGCGCGCCATCCGCCTGTCGATCGAGTCCGTCGACCGCAAGCTGGAAGCCGCCGCCGGCACGCTGGGCGCCAGCCCGGCCTGGGTTCTGCTCACCGTCACCTTGCCGCTCATTCTTCCCGGCGTCATCGCCGGCATGATCCTGTGCTTCGCCAAGGCGATGGGCGAGTTCGGCGCCACCATCACCTTCGTCTCCAACATTCCGGGCGAAACCCAGACCCTGCCCTCGGCCATCTATTCGCTGACCCAGGTGCCGGGTGGCGATGCCGGGGCGCTGCGCCTCACCGCCATCTCGGTGGCGATCTCGTTCACCGCACTGCTGGTGTCGGAATTCCTCGCGCGGCGCGCCGGGCAGCGGATCGCCACATGAGCCTCACTGTCGACGTGAGACTGGCGCTCGGCGCTTTTCAACTGGAAGCAGCGTTCGAGAGCGCCGGGCCGGTGACCGCCGTATTCGGCGCGTCCGGGTCGGGCAAGACCAGCCTCGTCAACGTGATCGCCGGCCTCCTCCGCCCGGACCATGGCGTGGTTCGGGTCGACGGCAGGACACTGACCGACACCGCGAGAGGCATCCTGCTGCCGCCCCACCGCCGCCGCATCGGCTATGTGTTCCAGGATGCGCGGCTGTTTCCGCATCTGACGGTGCGCCGCAATCTTTCCTATGGCGAATGGTTCGCGCCGGCCGCCGGCCGCTATGCGAAGCTGAGCCAGGTGATCGAGCTTCTCGGGATCAGCCATCTGCTGGACCGCCGCCCCGCCAGCCTCTCCGGCGGCGAGAAGCAGCGCGTGGCGATCGGCCGGGCGCTGCTCGCCTCGCCTCGCCTGCTTCTGATGGACGAGCCGCTCGCCTCGCTCGACGCCGCCCGCAAGGCCGAGATCATGCCCTATCTCGAGAGGCTGCGTGACGAGACGCGCATTCCCATTGTCTACGTCAGCCACTCGGTGGCGGAGGTGATGCGGCTGGCGAGCGACATCGCGGTGCTGGCGCAGGGCCGGCTGGCGGCCTTCGGCCCGGCCGCCGTGATCGCCCGGCGTCTCGATCTCGTGCCGCCGGGGGAGGAGGACGAAACCGGCGCCATCGTCGACATGACGGTGGCCGGCCATGACCGGCAATCAGGCCTCACCCGTCTCCGCTCGGCGGCGGGTGACATTTTCGTGCCGGGCTTCGCCGGGCCGGAGGGAACGCCGGTGCGTGTCCGCATCCGCGCGCGAGACGTGATGCTGGCGCTGGAAGAACCGAAAAAGATCAGTGCGCTGAACATTCTGCGCGGCACCGTGACCGGCATCGCCGCCGCGGGCCCGCATGCGGTGACCGTGACGCTCGACTGCGGCGGCCCGGTCCTGCTCGCCCGCATCACCCGCCATTCGGCCGAAACGCTGGGGCTTGCGCCGGGAGTCACGGCCCATGGGGTGGTCAAGGCAGTGTCGGTCAGCGGCCCGTCGGCAGCCGCGGGGTGAGCAGCACCCCTCCCCGGATCAGGCGTCCTTTCCGGAAAGATCGCGGGCCAGCGCCGCCAGATGCGGTTCGGTCGCCGCTGCCGCGGCCCGCTCCATGGCCCGGTATCGGGAAATCAGGCTCAGGCCAAAGGGGGTGAGCGAGGCGCCGCCGCCAAAGCGCCCGCCACGCCG
>DAISVW010000112.1:0-7578 GCA_036826695.1 Aestuariivirga sp. | reverse complement strand
CTGTATAACCGGAAGGCGAAGTTCGGCGGGATGGACGTCTCGGACGCCAGGCGTCTGAAGGCTCTGGAGGACGAGAATGGCAAGCTGAAGCGGCTGCTTGCGGATGCCATGCTGGACGGTAATCCCCCCGGCCTCAGATGCGATGGCCTGGTCGCACCCTGGGTCATCGATGCCCCGATGAACCGCGCAATCTTCGAGGCCTATGTCGAAACCCAACTCTTGCCAGTTCTCCAGCCGGGCGATGTCGTCATCCTCGACAACCTGTCGAGCCACAAGAGCGAAACCGCAGAGCGGGCTATCCGGAGCAAAGGTGCCTGGATGCTGTTCCTGCCACCCTACAGCCCGGACCTTAACCCCATCGAAATGGCCTTCGCAAAGCTCAAGGCCCACCTTCGATCTGCCGCTGCCAGAACGATCGATGCCCTTTGGAGAGCCATCGGCAACATCTGCGCACTTTTCTCGCCAGACGAATGCTCAAACTACTTTGAAGCCGCTGGATATGGATTCAATTGATGGAACGACGCTCTAGAATGACTCCCAAGCTGCGAGATAGCGTGGTGCTAGGCTTCCGAGTTCATGCTTGAGAAAATCCCGGAGGAAGGCGCGCGCCTGTGGTGTGAGGGTGGACTGATGCGCCTTCAGCAGGCTTGGGTCACCGCGTGTCTGTGAGCCCGAGGGCTGGTTCTTGTCATACCAGGCGACCGCGTCCTGCCGAGCCGTCGCTAGTTTCGATGCATCGAAGCAGTTCGCAATTCCCAGGAAGTCGAAGATCTTCTGCAGCGCGTCGTCGCCGGTGATGAGTTCATCATAGGTGATGACCCTTTTCTCGCTGGCGAAGGAATCAAATAGCCTGATATTCCGGCAATACCGCTTCATCAGATCGGGTTTCTTGTCATAGGCCCTAACAAAGGTTTCGGCAGGGTCTCGCAACAGGAGCAATGCCTTGGTATAGTTGCACTTGCCGCCGGGCTCGAAGAGCGGCGCGAACGGGCCGAACGGTGGGCCGGCATGACCGGCATAATGGGTCCGGTGGAAGAGCAATGGCCCATCCTTTACCAAGTGAACCTAGCCGGGTGTTCTCCTGCCGCTCATGACTTCACAGGCGTGACGGACGAGATTGAGCCCCGACCGCTCTGATGAAATGACCAGCGTCTCAGGAAATGGCGCATGGCCGTTTCGAAAGTCCGTCACCTGCATCATCTCCTTCACGCGCGCGCCGTGTATTGGTACAAAAGCGTCAACCGAGGCATGGACCATCGCGATAGACCGACATAGATTTCAGCAACGCCCGACTCGGCGCTAAATAGAGCAACACGCGCTCATATGGCAACTGATGACGAAGGCTGCATTTTGGAGCGCCAATCAGATGATTCTATCCCACAGTCACAAGTTCATCGCGTTCAAGACGCGGAAGACGGGCGGAACCAGTTTCGAGATCGCGCTGTCCGGCTACATGGCGGCGAACGACGTCATCACGCCCATTGCGCCGGACGATGAAGCGATCCGCGCATCGCTCGGTTTCACCGGGCCGCAGAACCATACGCTGGCGGGAGGCGTTGGGCCTCTCGCTGTCGGCAAGTTCTATAATCACATGGGGGCCGAGGAGCTGCGTTCCATGGTTTCCGCGCCCATCTTCGATGGCTATGCCAAGGTGGCCATCGTCCGGAACCCGTTCGATTATGCGGTCAGCTGGTACTTCTGGGAGCGGTCGCGGATTGCCGAAACCTCGCGCGAGGACTTTCGCCGTTGGCTGGTTTCCCAGTTCCAGCGGCGCCCGGAGATCGAGGCGGACTATCGCCAGCGGCGGCGACCAAACCCAGGGATTTTCTCTTCGAACCGCATGATCACCCACATTGGGGGCGCATGCGTCATAGACATCATGCTGCGGTACGAGCACTTCCAGGAGGACGCCACACGCTTCGCCGCCGCGGTGGGCCTGCCCACGTCTCTGGCCGATGTCTACAGAGGGATCCGAGCGAAGGGAAGCTACCGCCCGGCAGCCGCGACAGCCCTCTCCATGTTCGAAGGATTTGTGGAAGGCGAGAACATGATCAGGACGTCCTTCGCCGAAGACATCGAAAAGCATGGATATGAGTTGAAATAAAGATTAGCCGCCAACCTCGGGGCGCGCCAGAAGCCCAAAAGGGCGACAAACAAGACTGGAGTGTTGTCCACATCGGCGAATGTAGAAAAACTGGAGCGGGCGACGCGAATCGAACGCGCGACCCTAACCTTGGCAAGGTTATGCTCTACCCCTGAGCTACGCCCGCTTCCATGAGCCGTTCCGGCTTGAACCGGAGGGTGACGGCGTTATTGCCTAACTCGCCGGCAAATGCAAGAACATCGTCAACTCGCTCAAAGCTCAGGATTTCCCGCCGCCATGCCAGCCACCCGAGAGGATCTGTTCGCCCGCCTCGAGTCGCTCGGCATTGCCACGGAAACCCGCAATCACGCCCCGGTCTTCACGGTGGAGGAGGCGCGGGCGCTGCGCGGCGAAATCCCCGGCGGTCACTGCAAGAACCTGTTTCTAAAGGACGACAAGGGAAATATCTGGCTGATCGTCTGCCTCGAGGAGGCCCAGATCGACCTGAAGGCAGCGCCGGCGCGGATCGGCTCGCGGCGGCTTTCCTTCGGCAAGCCGGACCTGCTGCGGGAAGTGCTTGGAGTCGAACCGGGCTCGGTCACCCCCTTCGGCCTGATCAATGATACCGCCCGGCGGGTGAATGTGGTGCTCGATGCCGCCATGATGGCCCATGACCTGCTCAACTACCACCCGCTCGAGAACACCGCGACCACCACCATCCGGCCCTCCGGCCTGGTGACCTTCATCCGCTCCTGCGGCCACCAGCCGGCCATCGTGGCCGTCGCCTGATCCGGGCCGGATTGAAACCGGCGGGGATTTGCCCCATTTATGTCCCTTGAGAGAGGTATCCCTGCCATGAACACCATGTTTGGCGGCCAGCAGGCCCCCACCGCCCCGGCCCCGGCCGGCGATCTGATCAAGGATTCCAGCACCCAGAACTTCATGCGCGACGTGATCGAGGTCTCGCGCCAGACGCCCGTCATCGTCGATTTCTGGGCGCCTTGGTGCGGCCCCTGCAAGCAGCTGGGCCCGGCGCTCGAGAAGGTGGTGCGGCAGGCCAATGGCAAGGTCCGCATGGTCAAGATCAACGTCGACGAAAACCAGCAGCTCGCGGCGCAGATGCGCATCCAGTCGATCCCGGCGGTCTATGCCTTCGTCAATGGCCAGCCGGTCGATGGGTTCATGGGGGCACTTCCCGAGAGCCAGCTGAAGCAGTTCGTGGACCGGCTCGGCGGCCAGGGCAGCATGGCCGAGGAAATCGAGGCCGCGCTGGCCGAAGCGCGCGCCGCATTCGAACAACAGGACTATCAGGCGGCGGCGCAGGTTTTCGCCCAGGTCATGCAGGTTGACCGCGAGCACCCGGGCGCCATTGCCGGTCTGGCGCGCTGCCAGATCGCGGCCGGTGATCTCGAAAACGCCCGCGCCACGCTCGCCCTGGTTCCGCCCGCCAAGGCCGGCGACCCCGAGGTGCTGAGCGCCAGGGCGGCGCTGGATCTGGCGCTCAACCCCGTCGATGTCTCGGAAATCGGCAAGCTCGAGGCGGCAATCGCCCGCAACCCCGATGATTTCCAGGCCCGGCTCGACCTTGCCGTCCTGCTGAACGGCGCCGGCGCGCGCGCCGAGGCCACCGACCAGCTGATCTACGTCATCAGGAAGATGCGCGGCTGGAATGACGAGGCGGCGCGCAAGCAGCTGGTGAAGTTCTTCGAGGCCTGGGGCCCCAAGGACGAATTCACCATTGCGGGCAGGCGCAAGCTGTCATCGGTGCTGTTCTCGTGATTGAAGGAGGCGACATGGGTTTCCTCAGCCGTTACCGCCGCCCGGAGGATCTGCCGCGCAAGATTCCGCTGTTTCCGCTGGCTGGCGCCTTGCTGCTGCCGCGCGCCGAGCTGCCGCTCAACATCTTCGAGCCGCGCTATCTGGCGATGGTCGATGACGCCATGTCCGGAAGCCGGGTAATCGGCATGATCCAGCCGGCAGCGGGCCAGGAGGCCGCCGATGTTCCGGGGTTGATGAAGGTGGGCTGCGCCGGCCGCATCACCTCCTATGCCGAGCAGGCCGATGGCCGGTTGCTGATCACCCTCTCCGGCATCTGCCGGTTTGAACTTGTCGAGGAGCTTGAGGCGATCACACCCTACCGTCAGGCCATCGCGTCCTACCATCCCTTCGCCGCCGATCTCGTCTCGGCGGCCGGGGCCGCGGCAGTCAACCGGCCTGCGCTGCTCAAGGCTTTCCGCGATTTTCTCGAAGCCAATCAGATGAGCGCCGACTGGGACCAGGTTGGCTCGGCGCCCACCGAAGTTCTGGTCAACATGCTTTCGCAGCTGGCGCCATACCCGCCAAAGGAGAAACAGGCCCTGCTTGAGGCACCCGACCTCAAGACCAGGGCTGACGTTCTCGTGGCGCTCACCGAAGTGGCGCTGAGCCGCATGGTGAAGAGCGGCAAGCCACGGCTGCAATAGGCTTTCCATGGCCGACATCCGCACCGATCCCCGGCTTCTTGAACTGCTGGTCTGCCCGCTCACCAAGACGAGGCTGCAATATGATGCCGAGCGCCAGGAACTGATCTCGCGCGCCGCGGGCCTCGCCTATCCAATCCGCGAGGGCATCCCGATCATGCTGCCCGAGGAGGCGCGGGAAATCGGCCGTGAATGATCCGTGGCCGGAGGAATTGCGGCTGGGCGCTGCGGGCTCCGAGCTTCGCGTGTCGTTTGATTCGGGCGAGACCGTCGTGTTGGCCGCCGAATATCTCCGCGTGGAGAGCCCGAGCGCCGAGGTGAAGGGCCATGGGCCCGGACAGGAGCAGCTCGTCTGGGGCAAGCGCAACGTCAGGATCGCCAGGCTCGAACCGGTTGGCACCTATGCGGTGCGCATCGTCTTTGATGACGGCCATAGCTCAGGCCTCTACACCTGGCCTTATCTGCTGAAGCTTGGCCGCGAGCGGGATGAAGTCTGGCAGGCCTATCTCGGCAAGCTCGCCGCCGCGGGGCTTTCGCGCGGCTGAGAGCAACAGCATCAGGTGGCCGCGTCACAGCGGTGCAGCGGAAAACAGCTGGTTCTGGATCACCGCCTCGGCGGGCCGCACGGCGGGTGAAGCCTCATCGCGGCAGGCCTTGCCCAGATAGTTGAAATAGCGGTCTTCCATGGGCTTCCCCGCCTGTCCGAGCAGCAGCGGCGGCAGGCAATAGAGTGGCCGCCCCGCCATGGCCTGCGTCAGGGCCGATGCGTCCCTGACGTTGCTCGCCACCAGCAGCGGCACCTGATGAAGGCGGGGGTCGGCCTCAGATTTCATGCCATTCTTCCACTGGTGCAGCCTGAGGCCAGGAAGATGATCGCCAAAGACCACCAGGACATAGGGCCGACCCCTCGCATCGAGCCCGCGCTTGAACCGGGCCAGAGATTGAGTGGCGCTGCCGAGCCGCGCGCGGTAGTCGCCAACACCGGGATGACCTTCGTCATCTTGCTCGCCTTTCGCATAGGGCCCGTGTGTCTCGACCGTAACGATGAAGTGGAAGGCGGGATTGCCACTGCCGGAGTGATCGAGAACGAAGCGATAGAGGCCCTCGTCGGTCGGCCAGTCATTGGCCTGGATGACCAGCGTCATCTCCTCCATGCTGGCGAAGCGGTCAAAGCCCAGCTTCGGGTAGACCTGATCGCGCAGCCAGAATCGACGTGTGAAATTGTGATAGGCGCTGGTGTCATATCCCGCTTCACGCAGGAGACGCGGCAGGCTGCGCGCCTTGTCGGTGAAGTATTGCACATAGTGCTGATAGGGAATGATGCCATCCGGGAAGCTTCGGGCCGGAATGCCGGTCAGCGCCTCGAACTCGGCATTGGGCGTCGTGCCGCCATAGATGGGAGACACGATGAAAGTCTCAGAGAAGCCGGCAGCGGCCAGCTGGTTGAGCGGCGAGGAGCTGTCATCAGGATCGCGCCACCAGGCCTCGCCGAGCACCAGGTAGATGTCGGGCGGCGGGCCCATGGCGGCAGCGGCGGGGGGCGGCGCGGTGAGCGCGGCGAGCGCCTTGCGCACTTCGGCTTCGCTGTAGGTCTTGAGGCGCAGGCCGGCGGTCGAAAAGTAAAGGTGCGTGCCCAAGCCATTCATGCGCTCGCTTTCAGCCTGGCTGAAGGTGAGGTTCTCGACGCCGATCCACCAGGAATTGTCGTGGATCCATTTTGCCACCGCTTCGACTCGGTAGCTCGACAACAGCACCAGGGAAAGCGCCGCCATGAGGATGCTCCACCAGCGCAGCCGAAGGTTACGAAGATAGTAGAGACCAGCCGGCAGGATCGCTGCGCCGATCAGCCAGTGATGCCATTGCACATAATGCAGAAGATGCAGCGACTGGCCGGTCAGGAAAAGATCGCTGACCTGGAACGGCTCGCCGGTAGCCCCGCGCTTGATCGCCGACAGCGTGCCGAAAAACATGAGCGCCGCGGCCAGCATGGCCGCAGCTGGCACCAGCCGCGCCGCGCCAGCGAACAGCCCCAGCATGACCATCGGCACCAGCATGCGCGAGAACCAGAAGTGCCACAGGCTGCGGCCTTCCAGATACTCCGGCGTCCAGTTACCGAGCCAGGCATGCACCGCCAGCAGCAGCGCATAGGCCAGGAACAGCCGGAACAGCACTCCCGCGCCGGTTTTCAGCCAGCGCGGCAGCCACATCGAAATGTCGCGTACCCGCCCGCTGGTGGCCACGGCGCTGTCGGCCGGCACGCGAGGCGTCAGATCGACTGTTCGATCCAGGCCTGAAGCTGGTTCTTGGGCGCGGCGCCGACCTTGGTCGCCGCCACCTGGCCACCCTTGAACACCATCAGCGTGGGAATGCCGCGCACCCCATAGCGTGATGGCGTCGAAGGATTATCGTCGATGTTGATCTTGACGATCTTGGCCTTGGGGCCGAGGCTCGCCGCAATCTCTTCCAGCGCCGGGGCGATCATCTTGCAGGGTCCGCACCACTCAGCCCAGAAATCGACGACGACGGGCGTATCGGATTGCAGGACGTCCTTGTCGAAGGACGCGTCGGACACCTTGTGCGTGACCATGAAAACCTCTTTCGGGCTGCGGCGGGATTCGCCATTGGGTTGGAGCGTCTTCCGCTTCGACTGACTTGTCTTGCTCTTCCCAGCCGTCATGCCAGCGCAAGCTGGCATCCCGCTGCTCCTTGCCTAAGCTGGACCCCAGCTTTCGCTGGGGTGACGCTAAGGCAGAGCTGACAGTGCAGCCTCAACTTAAATCACTCTTTGCGCAAGGTAGGAGCAGCACCCGGCAGGGTCAAGGCCGGGGCTGGCGCAGGGCCGCCATGCGATCAAGGAGCTGGTCGGGGATCGGCATGAGACGGGGAGCCTCGGTCCAGACGATGCAGAAGCGCAGTGGCTTACCGGGGGCGGTCAGCCGCAGCGCGTCACGGTAGATGGCCAGCTGCATCAGGTATTCCGGGTTACAGTCTTCCGGCGTGTCCGGCGGCTGGCGGTCAGTCTTGTAGTCGGCGACC
>DAISVW010000111.1:0-7635 GCA_036826695.1 Aestuariivirga sp. | reverse complement strand
ACATCAAGAGCGGCGATCTGACGATCACGACCGGCTACGACTCAACCGTCTCCGTGTACTACTGCGACGGTATCTATGCTTACAACTTCTACAGCGGCGATCTGACCATCACCACGGGCGACTACTCGGATGTCCTGGGCAATGTAGGCGTCGCTGGCAGCGATGGCATCCATGCAGTCAACTATGACAGCGGCGATGTGACGATCACCACGGGTGACTTTTCGATCGTTTCCGGCGATCCTGGCATAAACGTGTCGAACAGCTTCAGCGGCGATCTGAACATCACCACTGGCGCGGATTCTTTGACCTACGGCGCGTTGGACGGCATCTATGCCTACAACTATCAGAGCGGCGACGCGACAATCACCACGGGGGATGATTCCGATACAGTGGGCAATGCAGGGTCGGGCGTCTCTGTGACCGGCATCGGTTCCGGTTTTGTGGCGGTGGTCAACAATGGTAGCATAACCGGGGGCTATGCTGCGGTGAGGGTTGATAACGATGGCGGCGACGTCGGCATCTACAATTATGGCTACATGTCGAACCTGAGCGGATTTGAAACCGATCTGGTCATCAGTGTCGGCGACGATCCGGTGGTCATCGGCAACGATGGCGAAATCGTTGGGCGCGTGCAGACCGGCGCGGGCGAGGGCCTGTTTACCAACGACGACCTGTGGCGCACCCTGGGAACAAGCAACTTCGGGGGTGGAACGGATACCCTCTACAACAGCGCGTCCGGTGTGATCAAGGCGGTCAGTGGAACGGGTGGAGTTGCGAACACCACCACGTTCCTGGGCCTCGAGTACACCTACAACGCCGGGCGGATCACCATGGTCGACCAGGCGAAGGGCGACGGATCCAACATCTCCGACCGGCTGACGGTGAGCGGCGACTTCATCGGGCTGGGCGGAATACTTGCGGTCGATGCCTTCCTCGGAGCGCCCGGCTCCGTTGCCGACGTTCTGGTGATCGGCGGCAGCAGCTCCGGCAACACCGCGATCGCGGTCAACGACACGAACCCGGGCCCCGGGGCGTTCAATCCCACCGGCATCCTGGTGGTCGACGTCAACGGCGCCAGCAACGCCAGCCACTTCAGCCTGGCCGACGGCCCCATCGACAAGGGCCTGTTCTTCTACGACCTGGTCTATGACGGTTCCGGCCCGACCAACCAGCACCTGCTGATGGGCCTGCCGGACCGCGAGGTGTTCGAGACGCTGGCGGCCACTGCAGCGGCGACAAACGTGTGGTACGACAGTGCCGATGCCTGGTCCAACCGGCAGGACACGCTGCGCGATCAGCTGATGCATAACTGCACCACGATCCAGGCCGTCGCCGATCCGCCGATGGCTGCGAACACCTGCGCGGGAAGCCTGTGGGTGTCGATGCGTGGCAGCTGGACCGAGCGCGACTGGGATGTGGGCTACAGCGTGCTGAACAAGTCCTATGACTTCGATCTGAGCTACGGCCAGGATACCTATGGCATCGTGGGTGGCGCGGACTTCGGCGTCGCTCTGGACGGGGGCGGTCAGTTCCTGTTCGGCGCCCTCGCCGGCTACATGAACTCGTCTGTCGAGTTCGACGAGAGCCCGACGACGATCGATCTCGAGGGCGGCACCTTCGGCCTCTATGCCACATGGCTGCAGCACGGCTTCTTCGTCGACGTGCTGGGCAAGGTGGACCTCATGAACGCCGATTACAGCGCGCCTTCGCTCAAGCCCTATGGCGACAGCGACTCGGGCAGCGTGACCGCGCTCGGCGCGCGGGCCGACGTCGGATACCACATGCAGATGGGCAGCGCGTTCATCGAACCGGTGGCCTCCTTCACGGCGGTGTCGACGAACATGGACGATCTGTCTCTGGGCGGCGGCAGCGCGTCCGACGGGCAGACCGAAAGCCTGCGCGGCGGCCTCGGTGCGCGCCTCGGCTTCGACGGCGACATGTTCAGCGGCGCTCTGACCGGCAAGGCGTGGTACGCCTTCACCGAGGAAGACACGATGACCATCGAGTCGGCAGGCCCGGATCTCGACATCTCCGAAGACGGCCGCGAGGGCCTGTACGGCGAGGTCTCCGGCCAGTTCGACGTGAAGCTTTCGCCCAACGCCTCGCTGTTCCTGAACGGCGGCGTCGAGTTCGGCGAGGAGTTCACGTCGACGAGCGTGACCGGCGGGTTCAGCTGGACCTGGTGAGCCGGCATCGCGGAAGTGATCAGGCGGGGCCCTCCGGGGCCCCGTTTTCCTGAGGCGGACAGTCAGCGACAGGAACCGCGATGAAGCCCGTACTGAAGTTTCAGGATTATGACATCGTCGCGAAATGGAACGCGCCGATGCCCGAGATCGAGGCGAAGGTCATCGATCTGTGGACCAGGAACAACGTCCTGCCGAACGGCGCCGATGCCCCGGCGCGGGCGAGGCAGGTGGTGCTCGCCGTTCTCGACGCTTCCGGCAAGGCGGTGGCGGTCAATACAGCCTACGAGGGGCACTTCCCCCTGGCGCCGGCAGCGCGGGACCGTGTCACCTGCTATTTCTACCGGATGTTCATCGAACCAAAGCACCGCCGCCCGCATCTGATGCGGGTGATGACCAATACCGCCTTCGACATCCTCGAACGCAACCGTCCAAAGGATGGACCGCAGAGCTTCATCATCATCACCGAGAACCCTGGTCTCACCGGACCCGGCATGATCCGCCTGTTCGAGCGGTTCGGCTACAAGGTCTGGAAGCGCATGCCGGGAGGCAAGCTTGCGATCAGGCGGGATTTCGGCGTGGCGAACCGGATCCCGGCCGCCTAGGTCATCCATCCTTCGTGATCGTCGGGGCCGGTTGCGCTGGTCCGGCCGGCGTTGTCCATTGCCATTCCTCATGCGAACCGGCGCAAGCTGCGCGCAATGTCGCCGGGCGATGATCCCTGACATGAACGGACCGACACGGATGGCCGGGCAGGCGGCCGATGAGCCCGGCGGCAGCCCGCCCTTCACGGCTACCGCATCGCCGGGCTTCACGGCATGGCTCGCCGAACACCGCTGCAGCCTCGCGGTCTCGACCTATCAGGCCGGAAAGCTGTTCTTCTTCGGCGCCCAGCCGGATGGCCGGCTTTGGGTCTTCAACCGGACGATCGGCAAGTGCCAGGGGCTTGCCTTCGACAACAACAGCCTGTGGGTCAGCGCCGACAGCCAGATCATCCGATTCACCGACGCCGTGGCCGGCCAGCCGGTGGCCGGGCAGGGGCCCGATGCGCTGTTCTTGCCGCGCAGCATCCACTTCACCGGCGATGTCGACGCCCATGACATGGCGGTGGCCCGGGATGGCCGGCTGGTGTTCGCCAACACCGTTTTCAACTGCCTCGCCGCGGTGACTGACGAGCGCAGCTTCGAGGTGCTCTGGAAGCCGCCGTTCATCAGCCAGATTGGCCCCGGGGACCGCTGCCATCTCAATGGCCTGGCGATGAGGGATGGAGTTCCGGCCTCGGTCTCCGTGACCGCTGCCAGCGACACGCGTGATGGCTGGCGTGACCAGCGCGCCGATGGCGGCCTGGTCATCGACGTGAGCAGCGGCGAAACGCTGTGTGAGGGTCTGAGCATGCCGCATTCGCCGCGCCATCATGACGGCAGGCTGTGGCTGCATAACTCCGGCACCGGAGAGTTCGGCCATGTGGAGAAGCGCAGCGGCGGTTTCCAGCCGGTCACGTTCTGTCCGGGCTATCTCCGCGGCCTTGGATTTGTTGAGGGTTTCGCCGTGGTTGGGCTCTCGAAGCCGCGGGGCAGCAAGACACTGTCGGGCCTCAAGCTCGATGCCGATCTCGAGCGGCGAAACATGGCGCCCATGTGCGGCATTCAGGTGATCGACCTGAAGTCCGGACAGACCGTTCATTCGCTGACCATCGACGGCATCGTCGAGGAACTCTACGATGTCGCGGTCCTGCCCGGGCGCGTGCGGCCATCGGCGATGGGGCCGAACAGCACCGAAGCCCGGCACATGATCGCGCTCTAGTCGAAGACGTCGAATTCGAACCGGTAGGTCAGACCCGCGCCGCCGTAGAACTGGTTCTCGCTGCCCGCCTTGACGATCGGGCTGTCACCCGCGTCGCCGATCAGCCTGTTCCAGCCGCCCAGCATGCGCAGCGTGACGGTGTCGGTGAGCGCGTAATTCGCGGTGGCGGCCAGGCCGACCGTGTTGAAGCCGGCGTCCGCGTCATAGGAATTGCCGTAGATCGGGCTGGCGGCCGCCTCGCGCGCCGAGATGCCGAAATAGGTCTTCATGTAGTCGTCCGAGCCCCAGCCGGCGCGCGGGCCGAGCGTGAGGGTCAGGTCCTCGGTGGGCGATATGATGGCGTCGAGGCCGAAGTCGGCCACCTGGCCAGAATAGCCGTTGAAGCCCTGCCGCACTTCGACGAAGCCGCGAATCCAGTCGTAGCGGTCGGCGACGCCCAGACCCACTTCGAGCGCCCAGTCGACATCCTCCATGCCTTCGAGCTCATTCGAATCGGAGGCCTCGCGCTTGCCGATGAAATTGAATGAAGGATAGATGGAAAGCCGGCGCGTGCTGTCGCTGCCGCCGGCATCGCCGATGCCGGGAACATAGAACCGGCCGACGGCGATCAGCGGATAAGGCACGAAAATGGTCTCGTCGGAGCCAGGATAGCGGGGCTGCGCCATGAGACCGGCGCCGAGGTCAATCACGTATTGCCGCTCGCTCCGCTGCTCCTCCGCCGAGGCAGACGACGCCGAGAACGCTGCGATGGCGGCAGCAAGAGGGAATGCCCAGATCCTGATCATCATGGAATCCACATATAACAGCCCCGAAAGCCTGCGTCACCATGACATTGCGTTGCCGCCCTCACGCTGTCTGGCGGCCTTCGAGATAGCGCTGGTCGAGATCTGGCAGAGCCTCGCCCGCCAGCGTCGCCTCAAATGCCCGCAGGCGCTTGTAGATCGACATGAACTCGACGATCGCCGGCCACGACTTGACCAGATACTGCATGGCATCGCGCACCTCGCCGAAGGAGGCCCGAACCTGCTGGAAGACGCCGAAGGTGATGGCGCCCGCGGCAATCGCCGGAATCAGCACGAAGAACGGCAGCAGCAGATCGGCCTGCAGATAGCCGTAGCGGACCACGTTGAAGTAGAGATAGTTGAAGTAGAGCCGGAAATAATTGTGCCGGACGCCTTCGAAAAGCTCCCTGAGGGTGCGCGGGTTGGCGCGGGTGGGGGCGTCCTCGCCATAGACGAGTTCCTTGCGGTAGGCGGCCTCGACGCGCTGGTTGCGGAACTCGAGCCCCGGAAGCCTGATGCCGACCAGTGCCAGAAGTCCGGTGCCGAACAGCGACCACAGCAGAGAGACCCAGACCAGCGAGTAAGGGATGCTGCCGATGATCGGTATCTCCGGAATCTTGTGCGACAGGGCCGCGAGGATGGGGAGAAAGGCGATCAGCGTCATGATCGCGCTGATCAGGCTGGTGCCCAGATCCTCGAACATGCGGGCAAAACGCATGGTGTCTTCCTGGACGCGCTGGGACGCGCCTTCGATGCCGCGCAACTCGCTCCACCGCGCTGTGTAGAAACTGTTCATGGCGGTGCGCCAGCGGAACACGTAGTGGCTGGTGAAGAAGGCATTGAGCACCGCAACCGTGATGTAGGTGAGCAGAACGGTGGTGATCTGGGCGAGCCCCGTATAGAGTTCGGCAGCCGGAACCTGACCCCGGGTCGAGGGATCGAGGGCCTTCTGGATGAGATCGAAGTAAGAGCCATACCAGTCATTGATGGTGACGCTGACCTCGACCATGAAATAGAGCACGAAGATGATCAGTGCCGAGCCCAGCACCGACCAGTTGAAATAGGGGTGCGGGTCTCGCCTCCGCCAGCCAGCCGCAAAAATCGCCACCGCACCGCCGAAATAGAGATAGAACCACAGGACTGGCGCGGAGAAGAAGCGCGTCACCCCGATGATGGGCGGCGTTCCCTCAGGCGGATTGGGAAGCCCGATGATTCCGCCCGAGTCCCGCGCCACGAAAAACCAGAACAGCACCACCGCCAGAGACCACAAGGCAGCTGACCCGAAGAACTGCCGGGGCGAGGGAAAGAACGAAGCGAACATCGGGAGCCTTTCTTGACGGACTCGTCAAAACTGTGACATTTCTTGAGGTTACGCTGGAGGTTGCAGGCAGGCAAATGAACTTCCCTTTAGTTCGATGACCCTTCCGGCGCAATTGCAGCAGGCGGTGAATGTCTGGCTGGACGCGCACCGCGCATCGGGGGGAGGCCGGAGGAAGGCGACTGCCGCTCTTTCCGCCACCTACCGGGCCGGTGGCGGATCTCATGCCGTTGACCCTGCCTCTTATCTGGTGGCGCGGCTGCCCGCGACCTTCGCCGCGGTGATGCGGGTTCTTGAGGAGATCAAGGCGCGCAGACCCGATTTCAGGCCCGATCGCCTTCTCGCCGCCGGCTGCGGCCCCGGAACCGCATCATGGGCGGCTCTTGAGGTGTGGCCAGATCTTGGACAGGTCACGCTTCTAGATCACGCGCCAGCCATGCTGCGCCTTGCGGAGGGCCTGGCGAGGCAAGGCCCGGCCGCCCTCGCAGCGGCCCGGCAGGTGACCGGCCAGATCGAGCGCCCGCCGGAGGGCGTGTCAGCTGATCTGTCGATTGCAGCCTACGCGCTCGCAGAACTGCCGGTGGCGCGGATTGCCGAGGCCGCCCGGGCGCTGTGGAGCGCCAGCAGCGGGGTGCTGGCTTTGGTCGAACCGGGAACGCCCGAGGGGTTCGCGCGGATCCTGGCGGCCCGCAGGGTGCTTCTGGCGCAAGGCGCGGTGCCGGTGGCGCCTTGCCCGCATGACGGAGCCTGCCCGATGACTGGCCCGGACTGGTGTCATTTCCGGGTCAGGCTGCCGCGCAGCCGGGCTCACATGCATGCCAAGGCCGCGACGGTGCCTTTCGAGGACGAGCCGTTTTCCTATCTGATCGTGGCGCGCGACGGAACGCCGAGCGGTGGTGGCCGTATCATCGCGCCACCCCGGCACGCCAAGCCGGGTGTCGATCTCCGGACCTGCGAGGATCGCCGCATCGTGGAGCGCCACATTGCCCGGCGCGACGCCGGAGGCTACAGCCATGCAAGGAAACTGGCATGGGGAGACCTGGCCGCGCCCGCAGAAGGTGCGAGATGACGGCCATCGCAGCGCCAAGCCTCGCTTGACAGGGGGGAGGGGCTCCTCTATCACCGGCATCGCTGAATTGCGGGTGTAGCTCAGTTGGTTAGAGTGTCGGCCTGTCACGCCGCAGGTCGCGGGTTCGAGCCCCGTCACTCGCGCCTTCTAGTTAGTGTTGCGGTCGTCTGTATGGGCTGCCCTTCGCGTTTCAGTCTGGTTTGGCGACTTATTCGGACAGCACGTTCATGACCGCCGAGACGACCCCGACATCCGGGTTCGCGGCGCAGTACTCACCGATGTTCTTGCCAATTGCATCGGTCGCGCCGAGATCAAGCGTGGTGTCGCTGGCCTGGCCGCCTGCATAACCCAGGAGCCACGCAAACAGGAACTTGCCATCGTCGTCATTCATGGTAGCAAGGTCGGAGCACTTCACCGTCGCGAGGTCGATGGTCTCGGCCTGGAAGGGCACGACGAAGGAGATCGTGGCAAACGCTATTG
>DAISVW010000110.1:0-7677 GCA_036826695.1 Aestuariivirga sp. | reverse complement strand
CATGGGCTGTCCGATCGTCTTCTGCAGCGGAACATGCGGGTTGGCAGGTTCGGCGGCGTTTGTCACCGAGACGGCCAACAGGAGGCCTGCCGCAGCCATTGCCAGACTGCCATAGCTGTTGATTTTCATAGGTCTTCTCCTCTTTTGAATTCAATTCAGCGCTGGGGCCTGAGGCGGCGGGAACCCCGCCTGCTTGCTGAGGTCCACAGCTTTTTCATTGTCAGTAGTTCGGGCATGGCGGAAATGGGTGGTATCCGCAAGGCCGGTAGTCATTCTGGTTGCGGCCATCGCCCACGTTGGACGAATACAAGCCATAGTGGCCTGGAGAGCCGCCAGCAGCCCAACCTCCGCGGTCGCCACAGCCACCACCGAACCCACCGCCACCGAATCCGCCGCCGCCGCCACCCCGGCCCCCGCCGCCGCCGCCACCGCCGCCGCCACCGCCGCCACCACTGTCGATGAACACCGCAGCCTCACCCTTGACGCCCATCAGGTCGCCTTCCAGCACATCGACGTCAAAACTCAGCTTGCCATCAACGAGCTTCGGATTCTTGAGCACGACCACCGCGTCCACGACACCAGCCTCGCTGCCGCCGAGCACCGACACAGTCGCGTTCGGCGGATCGTTCTTGAAGCTGTCTTTGCCGTCATCCCAGCGGGCGACGAATTGCGCTGCTGTCTCGTGACCCGCGGCACGCACCGGACGGTCGGCGAAAACGATCACATTTCCCGCTACCCCATTGAGGGTCAGCTTGCCGTCGGCCAGCGCCGCCGCGTCGGCGTTGATCACGAAAAGCGATGCCACCGGGGCCGCCGATGCAGCATGGCCGATCGTCTTCTGCAACGGAACGTGCTGGTTGTTCTGGTCAGCCATGGCGGCTGTCGCCACCAACATGTTTAGGCTTGCAGCCACAAGCGTGGTGCAGGCCATAAGTCCGATTCTCATGAGGGTTCTCTCCGACTCAGGGCTAAGGCCGCAGGGTGCAGCCAGGTCCGATAAAGCTCGTCTCTTGACCCGTGCTTTGCCACGGGGAATCGACCGAGGTCAAGCGCTAGAGTGGTTTCACCGGACTGGCCCTATGCGGCGCGCGACAAGGTACCGAGCCCCAGAACCCTGCAGATGGCGTAAACGAGGTCGGCGCGGTTCAGGGTGTAGAAATGGAAATGCGACACGCCTTCGCGGCGCAGGGCGTCAACCTGCTCGGCAGCCACCATGGCGGCTACCAGGTTGCGGGTTTCGGGATCATCGTCCAGGCCCTCGAAGCGGCGGGCGAGCGCAGGCGGAATATGGGCGCCGCATTTGGCCGCGAACTCGCTCACCCGCGCGAAGGATGTGATGGGCAGAATCCCCGGGATCAGCTCGATGCCGATGCCGCGCGCCGCGATCCGGTCGCGCAGCCGCAGAAAGAAAGGATTATGGAAGAAAAACTGCGAAATGGCCCGGCTGGCGCCATGCTCGGCCTTGTCGGCCATGAAGGCAAGGTCCACTTCGAAAGACACCGACTCGGGGTGCCGGTCCGTATAGGCCGACACCGAGACCTCGAATCCCCCGAGCGCGCGGATGCCGCGAACCAGGTCGGCGGCGTTGCGGTAACCCTCGGGGTGGGGCGTGAAGCGGCCGCCGACGCCCCCCGGCGGGTCGCCCCTGAGGGCCACGATGTGGCGTACGCCTGCCGCCGCGAAATCCCTGACTGTCGCGTCGACTTCGGCCTTGCTGGCGCCCACGCAGGTCAGATGCGCCGCCGGCCTGAGGCAGGTGCGCTGGGCCATGCGTTGCACCGTGGCCAGTGTCCTCTCTCGCGTGGTGCCGCCGGCGCCGTAGGTGACGGAGACGAAACGCGGGGCGACGCGTTCCAGCTTGGCAATGGTGCGCCAGAAGCTCTCTTCGGCTTCCGCTTTCGGCGGGAAGAACTCGAAGGATACGGAGATGCCGGAAACATCCTCGGCGAAAGCGATCATCGGGCGCGTTCCTTACTTTGGGAGGCCTGGGCCGCGGTCTTGGACGCAGCCGCCAGCCAGAGCGATACGGTCAGTCCCTTGCCCTGCGGACGCCAGGGCGGCGGCAGCACGTCATGCTGGACAAGGGCGAGGCCGGCGCGCGCCAGCCATTGCGCCATTTGCTCGGCGGCGATGCCGCGCCGGCGGTGGGCGTGTTCGGCGCGCAGCTCGTCAAGCTCGTGCGGCGCGAAATCGACGATCAGCAGGCGGCCGCCCGGTTCGAGAATGCGCGCGGCTTCTGCCAGCGCCCGGGCCGGGTCCTCCAGGAAGTGCATCACCTGGTGGATGGTCACGAAATCGGCGAAGCCGTCGGGGAAAGGCAGGGCATAGATCTCGCCGTGCCGCACCTGGGCATGGCGCACGCCCTCCCGGTCGAGGTTGACGCGGGCGATCGCCAGCATGTCGCGGCTCGAATCGATGCCGATCGATTGTTGGGCGCGGGCGGCGAAGCGGCGCAGCACGGCGCCAGTGCCGGTGCCGAGATCGACATGCAGGCGGATCGGTGCGCTGCCCGCCAGACGGACCATGGCCTGCTCGACGTCTTCTTCCCGCACGTGCAGCGATCGGAGTTGCTCCCAGCGCGTCGCATTCTCCGCGAAATAGCGGGCGGCGGCCTCGGCGCGGCGGGCGCGGATCTCTTCCAGACGCGCGAGGTCGCCCGCCAGTACGGGATCGGTGCCCGGCAGCAGGTCGACGATGGCGCGGGCGAGCGCCCCGCCCATGTCCTGCTCGCGCAGGCGGAACAGCACCCAGTTTCCCTCCTTGTGGCGGCTGATGAGGCCTGCTTCCGCCATCAGCTTGAGGTGGCGGCTGACGCGCGGCTGGCTCTGGCCCAGGATCTGGGTCAGCTCGCTGACATTGGCCTCGCCGTGGGCGAGGATGAACAGGATGCGCACCCGCGTGCTCTCGGCGGCGGCGCGTAATCCGGACAGTAACTCATCCATTCGGAAGCCTCCATAACAATATAAACATATCTTTATGTAGATTACAAGACGGCTTGATCGTCAGATTTCTGCAACCTGAATCGGTCATGAAAATCATCAGGGGCTGCGTCTTGCGATTGCAAAGATTTCCAGACCCATTACATTTGCTTGCGGTCTGGCTAGGCCAGCACCAGGAGGGAACATGCGTAACTCGGATGGCCGCCTTTTCACGAGACGGAAGCTGCTGGCCGTGTCGATGGCGGCAGCGCTCGGCCGCGTGGCGCCCGCCATGGCCAGCACCGCCGCTGAGGATTACGTGACGCGTATCGCAACCGATGTGATGAACCTCGCCAACCGCGGTCAGAAAGGCCCGGCCTTGCGCGCCAAATTCGCGGCCCTGATGGACCGTTATGTCAACCTCAGGGCCATCGCTGACTATGCGCTGGGACCCAATTCCAGGAAGCTGCCTCCCGGCAAGCGCGACGAGTTCTACCGTCTGGTGAGCAATTACGCGGCGGCGCTGTTCGTCTATTACGTCGAGGATTTCCGCGGCAACAAACTGCAGATCATCTCGACCACCAAGCAGGGCAAGTTCACGGTGATCCAGAGCGAGATCACTGGCGGCGGCGGCCGCGAGAAGGTGCGCTGGCGTCTGGTGCCGTCAGGCGGAGGCTACCGTGTGAACGACGTCAACCTCAAGGGTGTGTGGCTCACGATCGCAATGAAGGACCGCTTCAACAAGGTTCTGAAAGCCTCCAAGGGCGATTTCGAGCCCCTGTTCGCGGAGCTGCGCGAAGCCGAGACCTGGTAGGCTCTCGCGTGGCACCGTGTTGACGGGCCCCGCGCCGCTCCGTTAAGCGAGAATCAGAAAGGCGTCGGAAAGCGAATCATGCCGAAACTCAGGTTCTCCGGGCAGACAGGACTGACGCGCCGCGCAGCGCTCGGCGGAGCCTTCGTGCTGCTTGCAACGCCTGGTCTGGCGCAGGCTTCCGCTTCCGCCGTGTCCTACATGCGCAAGGTGGCGAAGGACATGCTCAGTGCCCACCGGCAGGGCACGGCGGCAAGCTTCAAGCGTGCCATCCTCCGCCACGCCGATGTGGCAGGCATCGCGGATTATTCGCTGGGCCAATACCGCGCCAAGCTCCCCGCCGGCCAGAAGCAGGCCTATTACGCCGGAACCGCCACTTTCATGGCCCGCTACTTCGCCGATCAGTCACGCGAATACGTCGTCGCAAAATACGAGATCGGCGAAGCCTCGGCGGATGGCAAGGACGTCAACGTCCAGACCAAGGTGTTTCTGATGAACGGCCAGTCCTACACCGTTGTCTGGCGGCTGACGCCGCGCGGCGGCGGCTTCAAGGTGGCGGACGCCAAGGTCATGGGCTTCTCGCTGATCTATCTCCAGCGCGGCATTTTCACATCGTTCCTCTCGAAACGAAACGGCGACGTGGGGCAACTGGTGGCGGCGCTCAACCGTTAGCCTATGGCACCTGGATGCTCTTCAAGTAGAGCACCAGCGAGGCGATGCGATCATTGACGATCATCTCCCTCGCCTTCTTGTCGATATCCGGCGCGGCCGCTTCGGCGTCGAACCAGTCGCCCCATACCGGCATGTCGCGCATGCCATGCACCTTGACTTCGGCGCGCCCGTCGATCACTTCGGTCACGCCGGCTTCCGGAAACTCGCCGCCATTGCGTTTGGAGAGCTCCGTGAGGTCCGGAACCGCCAGGGTCAGGAACTCGCCGATGGTACCGTCGCCCTTGGCGCCGACACCGTGGCAGGCCGCGCAGTAATTGATGAAGTCCCGCTCGCCCAGTTCAAGGCTAACCCCCTCGCTCAACAGGGTATTGGCCACGGTGCTGTTGGCGGCCGCATACCCCGCACCGCCGGCCGCCAGAACCGCCGCAACGGCACTCGTCGCAAGTCTCTTCAGCATCGCATCTCTCCCTCAATCCCATCTCAGCATGGCCACAGCTTGCGGAACCTGCCTTGACCTTCGTCAATAGCCGATTCGAAAGGCCGGCGCTGTTGCAATTCCCGGCCAGCCGGCGCATATGACCGGTTATGGACCAGGAAATCATCATGCCGCAGGCGCCGCCCAAGACGGTGTCTCAGGGCTTCAGCCAGGCCGGGGGCCTGATGGCGGCGGTGGGCGCCACCTTGCTCATGCTGTGCTTCACCGGTTCCGCCATGGTCGCCACGGTCTGGGCCTTCGCCAAGCTGATCGGGGTCCCCGACTTCATCATGTATGCCGTTATGGCGCTCGGCCTTCTGCCGGTCGTCTGGGTCACCGTGTGGACGGCGGGCCGTGCCTGGCATGTCGAGCGCCTGCTGGCCTCCGGCCAGGACATCGACGTGCCGGTGTTCAACATGACCCATTATTTCAAGAAGCGCTGAGGCCTCCGGCGTCTCGCCCGGCATGTCGGTCTGGACCCGCATTTCCGAAGCCCTGTCCGTCATCGGCGGCTCGGTCGGCGCCTTCCTGCAATCGCTCGTGGCGCGCAACCCGACACCGCCTGAAAAATCAGTGGGCTTCACCATCGGCATGATCGCGCTCGGCGCCAAGATGGCCAAGGCCGATGGCGTCGTCACCGAGGACGAGATCAGGGCCTTCAGGCAGGTCTTCGATGTGCCGGAGAGCGAACTCGCGTCGGTCGCCCGCGTGTTCAACCTCGCGAGGCAGGACGTGGCCGGTTACGAGACCTATGCGCGCCAGATCGCCCGGCTGTTCGATGCCCGCCATGAGATCCTCGAAGACGTGCTGGACGGGCTCTTTCACATCGCCAAGGCGGATAATGCGTTCCACCCCGATGAGAACGGCTTTCTCGCCGATGTCGCCCGCGTCTTCGGGTTTTCGGACGCTGATTTTGCTCGCATCAGGGCCCGGCATGTGGCGAGCCCGCGGCAGGACGACTATCTGATCCTGGGAATTCCGCATGATGCCTCGACGGAGGATGTGCGCCGCCGCTACCGCGAACTGGTGCGCGACTATCACCCGGACCGCCACATCGCCGCCGGCGTTCCTGCCGAGATGATCGCCATCGCCACCGAGCGGCTGCAGAAGGTCAACGCCGCCTATGCCCGCATCATGAAGGAGCGCGCGCCGTGAGTGGCCTCGCGCTGCCGCTGCGCTGGCGCCCGGCCGCGAATTTCGAGCCGAGAAGGGATGGCCGCGCCATCGATATGATCGTGCTGCACTATACCGGCATGGACAGCGCTGCCGCCGCGTGCGACCTGCTGTGCGGCGCCGATGGCAGGGTCTCCTGTCACTATCTCGTCGACGAGGACGGCACGATCACCGCCATGGTGGGCGAGGAGTTTCGGGCCTGGCATGCCGGGGCTTCGTTCTGGAAGGGCGAGACCGACACCAACTCGCGCTCGATCGGCATCGAGATCCACAATCCCGGCCATGGGCCGTACTACCGCGATTTCCCGGAACTGCAGATGGCGGCGGTGGCGAGGCTGTGCCGCGACATCCTCGGCCGTCACGTGATTCCGCCGCAGCATGTGCTCGCTCACTCGGATGTGGCGCCGGGCCGCAAGATCGACCCCGGTGAGCGTTTCGACTGGCAGTTTCTCCATGCGCGCGGGATCGGCCACTGGGTGCCGCCCGCCGAGCCCGACGCAACGCTGCTTGCCGCCACCGAGCTCTTGGAGTTCCAGCGGTTGCTCTCAACCTATGGCTACGACATCGCCGTCACCGGCTTCGTTGATGAGCGCACCCGCAAGGCGACCGACGCCTTCACCCGTCATTTCCGGCCGGCGCTCGTTACCGGCACGCCCGATGTCTCGGCACTCCGCACTGCGGAAAGGCTTGTCGGCACGAACACCATCAAGCTGGGCGTCTGATCCGCCGCCGGGCTGGACCGTAGTCTAGAATGGTTCTAAATAGCGGGAAACCACAGGGATTGAGCCGTGAAAAGCTTTTCCGACCTCAACGAACAGGAACTCCTGGCGCTGGCCATTTCCAGCGAGGACGATGATGCGCGCGCCTATGCAGGCTTCGCCAACTCGCTGATGGACACCTATCCGGCCTCGGCCAAGGTGTTCATGGAGATGGCCGAGGAGGAGCATGAGCACCGCCGCTGGCTCACCGAGCTCTATCGCCGCAAGTTCGGCGACTTCATCCCGCTGATCCGCCGCTCCGACATCGAGGGCTTCGTGCGCCACAAGCCGGCCTGGACGATCGGCAAGATGAACATCGAGGAGATGCGCCAGCGCGCCGAGGTGATCGAGCTCGAGAATTACCGCTTCTACAAGCAGGCCGCCGAACGCTCGCAGGACGAGCAGGTGAAGAAGCTGCTACTGAACCTCGCCGAGGCCGAAAAGGGCCATGAATCGATCGCCGTCAAGCTGGGTCTCACGCACCTCACCGCTGATGCCAAGCTCGAGGAAAATGAAGCCAAGCGCCGGCTGTTCCTGCTGCAGGTGATCCAGCCCGGCCTCGTCGGGCTGATGGACGGTTCGGTCTCGACGCTGGCCCCGCTGTTCGCGGCTGCCTTCGCCACCGGCGACACCTGGCAGACCTTCCTCGTTGGCCTCGCGGCCTCCATCGGCGCGGGCATTTCCATGGGTCTCGCGGAAGGCCTGTCGGATGACGGCAAGCTGACAGGTCGCGGCCACCCGCTGATCCGCGGCCTCGCCGCCGGCATCATGACCACGGTGGGCGGGCTCGGGCACACGCTGCCCTATCTCATTCCGCATTTCCAGCTCGCCACATGGATCGCCATCGCCGTGGTGTGCTGCGAGCTCTGG
>DAISVW010000109.1:0-7721 GCA_036826695.1 Aestuariivirga sp. | reverse complement strand
AGCGCCTGTTCCTCGCGAGTGAAACCGCCCTCGGGCACGCGCAGGATGGCCGCCGGAAGCTTCAGGTCCTTGAGCGCATCGAGCGGGCTGGCGATGGCGGCTGTCTCGTCGCAATAGATGAGCGCCCGGGCGGGCTCCCACGCCGCGACGAGCCGGTCGAGCTTCACCGGTTCCGTCACCTCCGGCACAAATACCAGATTGCATTGTTCGGCCGCCTCGATGACATTGGCCCGCATGCGCGCCATGTTCACGCGCTCGGCCACGGTGCGCTGGGTGATGACCGGGCGGAGCCTTCTGGCGCCCAGCTCGGCCGCCTTCTGTACCACATAGTCGAGGCGGGCATGTTTCAGCGGCGCGAAGCAATAGTCGATGTCGGGCGGCGGCTTCACATCGGCGAGGCGGCGCTCGCAGCGCAGGGAGACCTGCTTCTTTCCCGCCATCACGAGATGAGCCAGCCATTCGCCGTCGCGGGCGTTGAAGGCCGCCACCGGATCGCCCGGCGCCAGCCTGAGCACGCCCGTGAGGTAATGCGCCTGCTCACGCGGCAGCGCGACCTCGGCGGCGGGCCCAAGTGCCGCATCGACATGGAGGCGAGGGGTGGTCTTCATGGCCGGGCTGATGTACACCGCGCCGATGACTGAAACCAGCCGCCCCGAAGCCCGCGTCGCCGATGCCCTGCCAGACCATTGGGCTGACCGGTTCCTGCCCGGCGCGGTGCGGCCCTACGCACGGCTGATGCGGCTGGAACGGCCGATCGGCTGGTGGCTGTTGCTGCTGCCCTGCTGGTGGGGCCTGTGCCTCGGCCAGATCGCGCTGGGCGGTGGCGTGCCGAACCTCTGGTATGCGGCGCTGTTCCTGGCCGGCGCCATCATCATGCGTGGCGCGGGCTGCACCTTGAACGATATCGCCGACCGCGATTTCGACGGCCAGGTGGGGCGAACCAGGCTGCGGCCCATTCCGGCGGGCCAGGTCAGCGCGGTTCAGGCCTTCGCGTTTCTGATCGTGCTCTGCCTCCTCGGCCTCGTGGTGCTCCTGCAGTTCAACTGGTTCACGGTGCTGACGGGTGCCGCCTCGCTCATCGTGGTGGCGGTCTATCCGTTCATGAAACGTATCACCTACTGGCCGCAGGCGGTGCTGGGACTGGCTTTCAACTGGGGGGCGCTGGTCGGCTGGACGGCGCTGCATGGCGGGCTGTCGCTGGCGCCGCTGCTGCTCTACGCTGGCGGCGTCGCCTGGACGCTGGCCTATGACACGATCTACGCCCACCAGGACAAGGAAGACGACGCGCTGATCGGCCTCAAATCCACGGCGCTGAAATTCGGCGACCGCAGCCTTGTCTGGCTCGCCCTCTTCTTCGCGCTGGCGCTCGTGCTGATCGACGCGGCCATATGGCTGGCGGGCGGCGGCATCCTCGCGCATTGCGGCGTGGCGGGCGCGGCACTGCATGCCGCCTGGCAACTCGCCCGCTTCGATGCGGCAAATCCGGCGCGCTGCCTTGAACTTTTCCGTTCCAACCGCATATTCGGTCTGATCATCACCCTCGGACTTCTTCTGGATTCGCTTCTCGCATGACCGACGAACTTCTCTCGCTGGCCGGCGCGGCCATCGCCGAGGCCCGCAAGCTGGGCGCGGATGCCGCCCATGCCGTGGCCGCCGACAGCCGCTCGACCGAAATCTCCATCCTCGAAGGCAAGGTCGAGAAGCTGGAACAGTCGGAGTCGCGCGACATCAGCCTCAAACTCTATTCCGGAAAGTCCTCGGCCACCGTCTCCGGGAGCGTGCTGACCGCCGAGGCGATCAGGCGTCTCGCTGAAAAGGCCTTCGACATGGCCAGGCGCGCGCCCCCCGACCCCTATGCCGGCATCGCCGATCCCGGCGCGATCGCCCGTGACATCCCCGACCTCGATCTTGCCGCCAGCGACCTGCCGGACCCTCAGGGCATCGAAGCCCTGGCGCGGCGGGCCGAGGAAGCGGGGCTCGCCGTTCCCGGCGTGGCCAAATCGGCGGGGGCCGGCGCATCGCGCGGCGAAACCACGCTCGGTGTCGCCATCTCGAATGGCTTCGCGCAAAGCTACCGGCGTACCGGGGTCAGCGTGTCGATGTCGGCGATCGCCGGCGAGGGCACCGGCATGCAGCGCGACTACGACTATTCCTCATCGGTGCATTTCGCCGACCTGCGCGAGCCTGAGACGGTGGGCCGCACGGCGGGCGAGCGCGCGGTGAAGCGCCTCGACCCGCGCAAGGTGAAATCGCAGGCCGCACCCGTGATCTATGACCGGCGGGTGGCGGGAAGCCTGATCGGCCATCTGCTGGCGGCGATCAACGGTGCAGCGATCGCGCGCGGCACGAGCTTCCTCAAGGATCAGCTGGGCCAGCGCATCTTCGCGCCGGGGATGACGATCGTCGAGGACCCGTTCATCCGCCGCGGCCTGGGCTCGCGGCCCTTCGACGGCGAGGGCCTCGCCTGCCACCGCCGCAATCTCATCGATGACGGCGTTTTGACCGGCTGGGTGCTCGACCTGCGCGCGGCCCGCCAGCTCGGTCTTGCGCCCACCGGCCAGGGCTCGCGTGGTGGGCCATCGACCTCCAACGTCTATCTGCCGGCGGGCCCGCAATCGCCCGAAGCGCAGATCGCCGCCATGTCCCGGGGCCTCTATGTGACGGAGCTCCTCGGTTCGTCGATCAACCCGGTGACCGGCGATTACAGCCGCGGCGCCTCGGGCTTCTGGATCGAGCAGGGCGAGATCGCCTATCCGGTGAGCGAGATCACCATCGCGGGCAACCTGAAGGACATGTTCCGGACCATCGTGCCCGCCTCGAACCTCGAATTCCGCTCATCGGTCAATGCCCCCAATTGCCTGGTCGAGGGTCTGACCATTGCCGGTGTCTGAGGCGCTTTCCGGCGACGCCCGGCTGCTGGCGGACATCGTGCGCGAGGCGGGAGAGCTGGGACTGTCGCTGGCCCGCAAGCCGGGCCTCAGGCGCTGGCCCACGCCCGCTGGCTCCGAGGTGAGCGAGGGCGATCTTGCGATCAACGACCTGTTCGAGCAGCGGCTCCGGGCGGCGAGATCTCCTGACGGCCGGCTCTCCGAGGAGACGCCTGACCGGCCAGACCGGCTGGCGCAGGAGCGGCTGTGGATCATCGATCCCATCGACGGCACGCGGGCCTTTCTGGACGGCGGCAGCCACTGGTGCGTGGCGGCGGCGCTGGCGATCAGCGGGCGGCCGGTGCTGGCCTGTGTCTACCGCCCGGTAACCGAGGAGTTCTACACCGCCATGGCCGGCGCCGGCGCGACGCTGAACGGCGCACCGCTGGCGATTGCCGATACCGGTGCGCTCGCGGGCGCGCGGATCGCCGGCAACCGGAGGTCGCTGGCCCCGCTCGCACCCCTGGGGATCGCCGCCGATACGAGTGGCGCCCTGCCCCTGCAGCTGCGGCTTGCCCATGTGGCGGCGGGGCTGATCGACGGCGCGGTGTCGGTGGGCCGCCGCAACGACTGGGAGCTCGCGGCAGGCGAACTTCTGGTCATCGAGGCGGGAGGTGCCGTTTCCGGCGTCTCGGGCGAGGGCTACGTTTACAACCGGCCGGAGCCGTGGCAGCAAGGGCTGGTCGCCGCCGGCGCCAAGCGCCATGCGGCGCTGATCGATGCCTTGAGGACCACATGACGAAAGCCTCCGCCAAGCCAGACCAGCAGCTTCTGCACCTCGTGTTCGGGGGCGAGCTCGACAATGTCGATTCGGTCACCTTCAGGGATCTGGCGAAGCTCGACGTCGTGGGCTTCTATCCCAATTACGCCACCGCCTATGAGGCGTGGCTCACCAAGGCGCGGGAAACCCTCGACAACGCCCAGATGCGCTATTTCATCGTGCATCTGCACCGCCTGCTCGATCCCTCGCGGCCGGGCCCGTAGCTCCGGCGCATGCCTGCCACGCCGTCCCGGGGCTTGTCCCGGCGGCGCACGGTGCTAATCGGTCAGCGAATCGCCGGGGCGGACCATTCATCATGCATTTCTCGAACAACCTGCGCGCCATCATCGCCATGGTGGTGGCCATGGGCGTGCTGGTCGGCTCCGACAGCTGCGTGAAGCTGGCGCTCGCCCATGCGCCGCTCTTTCAGCTGATGCTGGTGCGCGGATTGTTTTCCATCATGCTTCTGCTCGGGCTGGTGCTGGCCATGGGCCAGGCACGGCAGCTGCCGCGCATGTTCAACAAATGGCTGATGGCCCGCGGCGTTCTCGAAGCGGTGGCCAATGTCAGCTTCACCCTGGCGCTCGCCTATGTGGCGATCGCCGATCTCACGGCCATCGCCCAGATCTGCCCGCTGCTCGTTCTGCTGGGGGCCTGGATCTTCCGCGGCGAACGCCTGAGCGGCGGCCGGGTGGCTCTGATTCTCGCGGGCATCGCCGGCGCGCTGATGGTGGCGCAGCCGGGAACCGGGGCGGTCTCGCTTTATGCGAGTCTTGGTTTCGTGACCGCCATCGCCGCCGCCACGCGTGACCTGCTCACCCCCAATGTGCCGCGTGACATGCCGCCGCTGATCGCAGCCTTCACGGTGATCCTGATGCTGGCGCTCACCGGCGGGGCCGGCACGCTGGCCTTCGAGGAACCGGCGATTCCGAATCTCCAGGTGCTGCTGCTGATGGCGCTCGCCGCGCTGCTGAGCGTGACCGGGCATCTGCTTCTCTATATCGCCTACCGCATGGGCGAGGCGCGCACCGTGGCGCCCTTCATGTATTCGCTCACCATCTGGGCAGTGCTGTCGGGGCTCGTTCTGTTCGGCGAGATTCCGAACAGGCTGGCGATTGGCGGCATGGCGCTGATCAGCGCCGCCGGTCTTGCCATCATCTGGCTCGATGGCCGGCGGCGCCGGGAAGGCTAAGGCAGGGTTCAAGGAGGCCAACAAACTCATCATGCCGTGGCTTGGCCATGGCATCTTGCCGGCCGCCAAAGAGGACCCCCGGATCAAGTCCGGGCGTGGGGGGCTGCGGCAACCCCGCCAAGCCACGGGGCCAAGATACAGGACTTGATAGGTCAGTCCTTTAGATCAGCCCCGCCGCCTGAAGCCGGCCGAGCGGGAAGGCGGCCAAAGCGTCATGCGTCTTCACCGCATCGAGGCGGGCGAGGGCCGACTGGCAATCGGCCTGCATCTGCGTGACCAGCTCATCCACCGCGGAAAACCGCCGGTCCGGCCTGATCAGGTCGATGAACTCCACGAACAGCTGGCGGCCGTAGAGATCGCCCTCGACGCCGATCAGATAGACCTCGAGGAACGAGCGGCCGGTATCGAAGGTCGGCCGGTCGCCGAAGTAGCCGGCTCCGGCCCAGGCGGGAGCGCCTTTCACGGCGGCGTCGCGCACCCTGACCGCATAGATGCCGCGGAACGGGTCGGCTCCCTTGTCGAGCACGATGTTGAGCGTGGGAAAGCCGATGGTGCGGCCGCGCTGATCGCCCTTCACCACGTCGCCAAGCACCGTCCAGCGGTAGCCGAGCTCGCGGGCCGCCGCCTCGACATGGCCATGGCGCAGCGCCTCGCGGATCGAACTCGACGAAAACGGCGCCTGGGCGCCGCCGTCATCGGTCACCTGCGCCACGATGCTGACGCCGAAGCCCAGGCGCTGGCCCAGTTCGGTGAGCGTGGCGGGGCTGCCCTTGCGGCCCTTGCCGAAATGAAAATCATAGCCGGTCACCACATGGGCAACGCCGAGGCGCTCCACCAGCTCCCGGGCCACGAACGCCTCCGGCGAAAGCTCTGCCAGGTCGCGGCCGAACGGCAGCACCGCCGTGAAGGACGCGCCGAGCGCGGCGGCGAGCCTGGCCTTCAGCGGCCCGGGCGTCAGGCGGAAAACGGGCTCATCGGGCTTGAAATAGCTGCGCGGATGCGGCTCGAAGGTGACGACGCCCCACGGCACGCCCAGCCGCCGCGCCTCCGCCTCGGCCTCGGCGAGCAGGGTCTGGTGGCCGCGGTGCATGCCGTCGAAATTGCCGATGGCCGCGACGGCGCCACGGACATGCGCGGGCGCCGGGCCTGTGCCGCCGATCACGTCCATGCGCGCGCCATCCTCATTCCCAGGCCAGGTCATGGACGGTGGCGACGATGCGGGCGTTGGGAACGGCGCGCCGCACTTCCGCCTCCGCGGCGTCGAGGCCCTGCGCCGCATCGGTGACGCCATCGGCCACCAGCACGGCATCGAGACCATAATCCGCCGCGCCGCGGATGTCGGTTTCCGGGCCGTCACCGATCGCCAGCACTTGCCCCCGTTCCACCGGCCGCCCGGCGAGCCTCCGGGCCTCGGCGAAGGCCAGATCGTAGATCGGCGAAAACGGCTTCCCCGCCATCAGCACGCTGCCGCCCCGCGCCGCGTAGAGTTCGGCGAGCTTTCCAGCGCAATAGAGGATGCGATCGCCCTTCTTCACGATCTTGTCCGGATTGGCGCAGATCATGGCGAGGCCGCGCCCCTTCATCTCGCCCAGCAGCGCGTCATAATCCTCCAGCCGGTCGTTGAGGTCATCGAAGAGGCCGGTGCAGAGTACCGCCTTCGCCTGCCCGAGCGGCACCTGCGCCACGCCGGTGCCGGCGTAGATCGAATGATCGCGGGCGGGGCCCAGGTGAAACACCTTGCCGCCGCCATGGGCGATCATCAGCGCCTGGGTGACGTCGCCCGACGTGACGATTCCGTCATGGGACGCGGGATCGACGCCGATCTCCCTGAGCTGGCGTTCGACGCCCGCACTGCTGCGCGGCGAGTTGGTGACCAGGATCACCATGCCGCCCTGTGCGCGATGGCGCTTCAGCGCGTCGACGGTCGCTGCGAAGGGCCGCACGCCATCGTGCAGGACTCCCCAGATGTCACAGAACCAGACGGGATAGGTCTCGGACAAGCGCTGCATCGGGGTCTTCACACTCAGGCAGCGCTCGCCCGGCGCAGCGGCGCGGCGGTGAGACCGCCATCGGTTCGCACCCTGCGCGGCGGCGCGAACTGGGGGCCGTGGCCGTAGCGCCCAAGCCTTCGGGCGGTCGTCGCCTGCTGCTCGCTGCGGATCGCGGCGACGACAATTTCGATGTTCAGATCGCGGAGGGTTCTGCCGAGATTCGTCCAGGCAGCGGCGGTTTCGGCATTTGCCGGGAAGGAGAGATAGTTCACGCCGAGCTGGCGCAGCGCCGAAAGATCGAGCCCGCCAGGATGGGCGTTGCTGATGCACAGCATGGTGCCCGAGCGGCCGAGCCGCGCGAGGTTCTCGATGCCGGTCGCATCAAGCTGGCCCAGGTCCTGCTGGGCGATGTCGAAGACGATGCCGCCGGTCAATTTGCCGTCGCCGCGCAGCAGCGAGAGGATCCGCAACACGTCCTCCCTGGCGCCGAGCGTGGCACGGCCCAACGGCACGAAGATGCGCAGCGCCGGGTTGCGCAGCCGGAGCCGCCGCAGCACGGGAACCACCATTCTGACCAGCCGGGCATCGAGCGAAGCCCTGAGGCCGCCCTGGTCAGCCTTCTGCATCACCTCGTCGTGTGCCACGGTCCCGCCGTGGCCGCCGGTGAGGCCGATCTGGGCGCGGTAGTGGCTGGTGTTTCCGGTATCGAGTTCGATGACCGGTTCGAGCCAGAGGGTCAGCTCGTCCCGGCCTGTTGGCTGTTCGGGCGGGGGCGCGGGGGCGCCCCGGGTACGGGATGGCGTTGCGGGGACGGGGGGGCGGCAACGCGGGGCAGCGTCCAACGCAGCGCG
>DAISVW010000108.1:0-7722 GCA_036826695.1 Aestuariivirga sp. | reverse complement strand
CCGGCTGCCCCGCTCCGGCGGCCGCCAAGAAGCCACCGGCCAAGCCCGAGAAGACCGCCTCCGCCAACTAGGGCACCGCGCCATTGAGCCCCGCGCGCCATGACGGGCGGGGTTGCCAAAGATGTATCTGGACCTCGGCCCGGCAATCTGCGATGGCCCACGCATCGTAATGGTCCTGATTGCCAAGGGGATACAGATTCATGCTCAAGAGAACCGCCGAAGCCGTCATCAGGCCTGCCCGCAAGGCTGCGAAGAAGAAACCCGCCGCCAAGGCGAGGAAGCCCTTGTTCCCCGGCTTCTTCAAGGATGCGCTGGCCAAGTCCGACCCGAAGATCGCCAGGGCGATTGCCGCCGAACTGGGCCGCCAGCAGCATGAAATCGAGCTGATCGCCTCCGAGAACATCGTCTCCCGCGCCGTGCTGGAGGCCCAGGGCTCGGTGATGACCAACAAATATGCCGAGGGCTATCCGGGCCGGCGCTACTACGGCGGCTGCCAGTATGTCGACGTGTCGGAGCAGCTGGCCATCGACCGCGCCAGGCAGCTCTTCAATTGCGCCTTCGCCAATGTGCAGCCGCATTCCGGCGCCACCGCCAACCAGGCGGTGTTCTTCGCGCTGCTGCAGCCGGGCGACACCTACATGGGCCTCGACCTGGCCTGCGGCGGCCATCTGACGCACGGCTCGCCTGTCAACCAGTCCGGCAAGTGGTTCAAGGTGGCGCCCTACAAGGTGCGCGAGGACAATCACCTGATCGACTATGACAAGCTCGCGGAACAGGCGCTGGCCGTGAAGCCGAAGCTGATCATCGCCGGTGGCTCCGCCTATCCGCGCATCATCGATTTCAAGCGCTTCCGCCAGATCGCCGATTCGGTGGGAGCATTGCTCATGGTCGACATGGCGCATTTCGCCGGCCTGGTGGCAGGCGGCGTGCACCCGAACCCGCTCGATCACGCGGATGTGGTGACCACCACCACCCACAAGACGCTGCGCGGCCCCCGCGGCGGCCTCATCCTCAGCCGCAACGAGGACCTCGGCAAGAAGTTCAATTCCGCCGTGTTCCCCGGCCTGCAGGGCGGCCCGCTCGAGCATGTGATCGCCGCCAAGGCGGTGGCCTTTGGCGAGGCGCTGAAGCCCGCCTTCAAGAAATATGCGAAATCCGTGGTGGACAACGCCAGGGTGCTGGCCCAGGCCATGATTGACGGCGGCTCGGACCTCGTCTCCGGCGGCACCGACACGCATCTGACGCTCGTTGACCTGCGCAAGAAGGGTGTCACCGGCAAGGCCGCCGAACAGTCCCTCGGCCGCGCCTACATCACCTGCAACAAGAACGGCATTCCGTTCGATCCCGCCCCCTTCACCATCACCTCCGGCATCCGTCTGGGCACGCCAGCCGGTACGACGCGCGGCTTCGGCGCCGCTGAGTTCCGCGAGGTGGGTGCCCGCATCAACGAGGTGCTGGACGGCCTTGCGAGGAACGGCGAGCAGGGCAATGCCAAGGTGGAAAAGGCGGTGGCGGCGAAGGTCAAGAAGCTGACGGCGCGCTTCCCGATCTACTGAGGCGCGGCTGGGGCCGGGGGCGGTCCCTCTTGACCCCATCCGGCCTCTCGCCCAAGAGAGGGGCCTCGCCATCATCCGAGTGCCCATCGCTTGCGCTGTCCGTTTTGCTCAAATGAAGAACCCCAGGTGCAGGACAGCCGTCCCCCCGAGGACGGCACCGCCATCCGCCGCCGCCGCTATTGCCCTGATTGCTCGGGCAGGTTCACCACGTTCGAGCGCGTGCAGCTGCGCGAGCTGATGGTGGTCAAGAAGTCGGGCAAGCGGGTGCCCTTCGACCGTGACAAGCTGATGCGCTCCATCCAGGTGGCGCTGCGCAAGCGCCCGGTCGACCCGGAACGCGTCGAACGCATGGTCTCCGGCATCGTCCGCCGCCTGGAGAGCCTGGGCGAGAGCGAGATCAAGTCCGAGACCGTGGGCAAGCTTGTCATGGAAGCCCTCAAGATGCTTGACGACGTGGCCTATGTGCGGTTCGCGTCGGTCTACAAGAACTTCCGCGAAGCCAAGGATTTCGAAGAGCTTCTGGGTGAGCTTTCCGGCGAGGACGACAACGGCGAGACCGGTGACAACTGACGACGCCCGCTGGATGGACCAGGCCCTGCGGCTCGGCCGCCGGGCGCTCGGAACCACCGCCGAAAACCCCAATGTCGGCTGCGTGATCGTCAGGGACGGGCGGCTCGTCGGTGCCGGCTGGACGAAGCCCGGCGGGAGGCCGCATGCCGAAACCGAAGCGCTCGCCATGGCGGGTGCGGCCGCTCGCGGGGCCACCGCCTATGTGACGCTGGAGCCCTGCGCCCATCATGGCCGGACCGGGCCCTGCGCCGCGGCGCTGGCGGCCGCCGGCATCGCCCGGGTGGTGACGGCCATCGAAGACCCCGACCCGCGGGTGTCCGGCGGCGGCCACGCCATGCTGCGCCGCGCCGGGGTGGCCGTCGAAACCGGCCTGATGGCGGCGGAAGCCAGGCGCGACATGGCGGGCTTCCTGAGCCGCATCACCCGCAAGCGTCCACAGGTGGTGCTGAAGCTTGCGGTTTCCGCCGACGGCAAGATCGCAGCGCCTGGGGGCGGGCGTACGGCCATTTCCGGGCCGGAGGCCTGGGCGCGGGTTCACCTGCTGCGCGCCCAGTGCGACGCCATCATGGTCGGCATGGGCACTGTGCTGGCCGATGACCCGGCGCTCACCTGCCGGCTTCCAGGCCTTGAACACCGCTCGCCCCGGCCTTTCGTGCTGAGCCGTGGCGGCCAGCTGCCGCCGGGATCGCGGCTCGCCCGGCGGGGCGCCGAGGTGCTGGGAGGAGCGCTTGCGGATGTGCTCGCGGGCCTTGGCAGCCGCGGGATCAACCGGCTGATGGTCGAGGGCGGCGCGCGGGTGGCGCGCGGGTTCCTCGAAGCCGGGCTCGCCGACGTCGTCTATCTCATTCGCGCGCCGCTGGCGCTGGGGCCTGAGGCGGTTGACGCGCTGGCCGGCCTGCCGCTCGCTCAGGCATTGCAGCCATTCGCGGAACTGACACAGGAAAAGCTTGGGGACGACCTGCTCAGCGTTTATGAGACGCGCTCGTAGAGGGTTTCATGTTCACCGGCATCATCACCGACATCGGCACCGTGCGCGCCGTCGCCAGGGCGGGCGATACGCGTTTCGAGATCGCCACCGCCTATGATCTGTCGACGGTGGACATCGGCGCCTCCATCGCCTGCAACGGCTGCTGCCTCACGGTGATCGAGAAGGGCGCTGGCTGGTTCGCCATCGAGGCCTCGGCGGAGACGCTGTCCAAGACCACGCTCGGAAGCTGGGGCACGGGAACCCGGATCAATCTCGAACGCGCCCTCAAGATCGGCGATGAGCTGGGTGGGCACATCGTGTCGGGCCATGTCGATGGCGTGGGCGAGATCCTGTCGATCACGCCGGAGGGAGACTCGAAGCGTTTCCGCATCCGCGTGCCGGGAGGCCTGGCGCGGTTCATCGCGCCCAAGGGCTCGGTTGCCGTCGACGGCACGTCGCTCACCGTGAACGAGGCCGAGGGCGATCTTTTCGGCGTCAACATCATTCCGCACACCCAGGCGGTCACCACCTGGGGCGCGATGGTTGCGGGCCAGCCCGTCAACATTGAAATCGACATGCTGGCGCGCTATGTGGCGCGGCTCACGGAGTACCGTCCGACATGAAGACCGAGAGGGCCGAGGCCGCCATCACGCCGACGCGGGCCAACCTGCTGATCGTCGAGGCGCGTTTCTACAGCGACATCTGCGACGAGCTGTGCCGGGGCGCCATCGCCGCCGTGGAACGCGCCGGAGCGACATGGGAGCGGCTGGCGGTGCCGGGCGCGCTCGAACTTCCCGGCGCCATCGCCATGGCGCATGAGACGGGGCTCTATCACGGCTACGTGGCGCTGGGCTGCGTGCTGCGCGGCGAGACCTCACACTATGACATCGTGGCGAATGAAAGCGCCCGTGGCCTCATGGACCTGACCCTCGAGGGCCTGTGCATCGGCAACGGCATCCTCACCTGCGAGAACGAGGAGCAGGCCTGGGCGCGCGCCAAGACCGACGACATGGACAAGGGCGGCGGCGCGGCTGAAACCGCGCTCGCCATGATCCGCCTGTCACGGCTGATGCGCCGCAAGGCGGCGGGCCTCGAAGTGAAAACCGCTTCGTGACATCGAGGGTGCCAGAGGCTCTGCCGCAATCCCGCCGCACCGCGGCGCGGCTCGGCGCCGTGCAGGCGCTCTACCAGATGGATATTTCCGGCTCCGATGTCGGCGAGACGCTGGCCCAGTTCTCATCCCGGGCCATGGGCGAGGACTTCGAGAACGGCCAGTGCGGCGAGGCGGATTACCGCCATTTGCGCGAGGTCGTCGACGGCGTGGTGCGCGAGCAGCCCGCGATCGACCCCGCGGTGGACCGCCTGCTCGACAAGGCCTGGCCGCTGCACCGGCTCGATTCCACGGTGCGCGCCATTCTGCGGGCCGGGGCCTTCGAGCTGATGTTCATGCCGCAGGTGCCGGCGCGCGCCGCGATCAGCGAATATGTCGACGTGGCGGATGCCTTCTTCGGGCCGGAGGAGCCGCGTTTCGTCAACGGCGTGCTGAACAGGCTGGCCCGCCAGGCGCGGCCGGCCGAGTTCCCGGGATGACCGCAGGTACCGTCGCCTTCGATGACGCGAAAGCCCGCCGCAACGCTGTAACGCTGGCGATGGCGCAGGCGCTTTACGGCGCGGCCTTCACCGCCTTGGTGGTCACCGCGGGGCTGGTCGGCGCGCAACTTGCGCCGAGCCCGGCCTGGGCCACGCTGCCGATGTCCCTGGCCATCGTCGGCACGGCGCTCACCACCTTCCCGGTGTCGATGCTGATGCGCCGGGTGGGCCGCCGTACCGGCTTCTTGCTCGGCGCGCTGGCCGGCGTGGCTGGCGCGGCAATCGGCTTCCTGGCGATCTACCAGCGCAGTTTCGAGCTGTTTCTGGCGGGCTGCATGCTGATGGGCGCCTATCAGGCGTCCGCCTCCTACTACCGCTTCGCGGCCGCTGATACGGCAAGCCCTGAGTTCCGGCCCAAGGCCATATCCTGGGTGATGACCGGCGGCATCGTCGCCGCCTTGATCGGCACGCTGCTGGTGATGGTCACGGTCGACCTGCTGGCGCCGGTCACCTTCGCGGGCACCTGGGCGGCGATGGCGCTGCTGGCGCTGGCGGGTTCGGCGATCCTGCTCGCCGTCGACATTCCACTGACCGTGAAGGCCGATGCGCCGAGCGGCCGGCCGCTAGCCGTCATCGCGCGCCAGCCACGCTACATGGTGGCGGTGCTCACCGCCACGCTGGCCTACGGCATCATGGTGCTGGTGATGACGGCGACGCCCGTGGCCATGCTGGGCTGCGGCTTCTCGGTCGCCGATTCGAGCTGGGTGATCCAGTGGCATGCGCTGGCCATGTTCGTGCCGAGCTTCTTCACCGGCAGTCTCATTTCGCGCTGGGGCGCGGCGCGGATTTCGGCGATCGGCATGGCCCTGATGGAAGCCGCTGCCGGAGCAGGGCTGGTCGGCGTCGATTTCGTGAACTTTGCCGTTGGGCTCATTCTGCTGGGGCTCGGCGGGAACTTCGGGCTCATCGGCGGCACCAGCATGCTGACCGAAACCTATACGCCCGAGGAGAGGAACAAGGCCCAGGGCCTCAACGACCTGCTGATCTTCGTCACCACGGCGCTGACGTCGCTGGGGGCTGGCAAGCTCCTCGCCTGGTTCGGCTGGAACGGCGTCAACTACGCGGCATTCCCCATGGTGGTACTGGCGCTCGCCATGCTCGTCTGGCTGTCGTTCCTGCGGCCGCGGCCCGCCGCCGCCTGAGAACCCAACCAGCGCCCGAAGCGCCGGGAGAGGCGGGTCACCACGAGGCCCGCGCCCACCAGCCAGAGCAGCAGCGAAGCGGCCCAGACCGTGGCGGAGGTCATCACGCTGGCCACCGCGAGCGCCCCGCCCGCCAGCGCCAGAGCCCCGCGCGTCGCCTTGCCGAACCGCGTCGAAAGCTTCGCCATGACGCTGAGGTCCTTGGCCGACTGGGCGGTGCCGAGGGCTGCGACGGTGGCCCGGTAACCGGCCTTGCTGCCGATGGTGGCGATATCGGTTCCAACACCCTGGAGTACGGTGGCCGCGCCCTTGACGGCGCGCTTGTCGAGCGCGCTGGAGGCCACGGCGCCAAGCTCCGTGGCGAGCCGTGGCGAGAGCTTTCCCGCCCGCTTCACGGTCTTGAGCGTGCTCAGTCCGGCGCGGGCGGGCAGCGCGGCGCCCGCCGAGGCATAGGGCGCCACGCTGGCCCCGAGCCCGATTGCCGACAGACCGATGATCAGCGGGTCGACCTCCTCACCCCAGGCAAAACGCTCTGCCTGGCGGTAGAGATCGCGGACGTCGCCAATCCCGGTGAGATCGCTCGCCACCGCCCCCGCCAATGCCGCCTCGTTATGCGCATCGCCGGTGAGAAAGCCGTTCCAGGCATCAGCACCCAGACGATTCAACGCTGCCGCCTCGGCCTCCGCCACGTTCGCTTTCACGGCCTCGGACAGCATCACGCCGCGCGTTTCGGCAAGCGTCACGATGCTCGCCGCAAGGTCTTCATCCTCAGCCGCCAGAGCGCTGCCGATCGCCGCTTCATACTGGGCCGGTTTCTGGCGTGACAGGGCATAGTCGACGGCCGCCGCCTCGTCGCGCGGTCCTGCAAGAAGGCGGACGGCATCGCTGCCGGGCGCCAGGACCAGCGCGCCGGCCGCCATCATCGCGATCGTCAGGAAGGTCCAGATCCACGGTTTCATCGCAGCCTCGCTCCTCGCGATAAGGATTAAAGTACGGCAAACCGCCGGTTTCATGGCGAAGGCGTGACGAAGGCTAGCCGATCGGGTTGTCCCGGATCGCGCCCTTGTACCAGTCGAGCAGGCTGCGCCAGTCGGCAGCGCCGCCCACCACCACGATAGCGGGCGTCGGCGGATCATGGGCAGCGACGAAGGCCCCGGCCTCGGCCAGCGTGGTCTCCGCCGTCTGCTGGTGCGGCATCGAGGCGTTGGAGACGATTGCCACGCGGTCGGTGCCGTCGCGCCCGCCGGCCATCAGCGCCGCGGCGATCTCGCCCAGATGCTTCAGCGCCATGTACATGACGATCACCGGCGAGGCCTTGGCCACCGCTGCCCAGTTGACGCTCGCCGGCATGTTGCCCGAGGCGTCATGGCCGGTGAGGAAGATCACCGAGTGATTGGTGTCGCGGTGGGTGGCGGGTACTCCGGCGTAAGCAAGGCCGCCGATGCCGGATGTGATGCCCGGCACGATGCGGAAGGGGATCCCGGCCAGCGCCAGGTGCTGGCATTCCTCGCCGCCGCGGCCGAACATGAACGGGTCGCCACCCTTGAGCCTCAGCACGCGCTTGCCCGCCCGCGCCAGATCGATCAGCCGAAGCGTGATGTCCTTCTGGGTGGGCGAGGGCTTGCCGCCGCGCTTGCCGGCATATTCGAGCTCCGCCCCCACCTTCACCCAGCGCAGGATGTCGGGGTTGACGAGCGCGTCATAGACCACCACGTCGCAGGTCTGCAGCGCATGGTAGCACATGAGCGACATCAGCCCCGGCGCGCCGGGGGCGGCGCCGGGCCGCCCCCCCCCGCCCGGCGCGGAGGCCGGCGCGGGGGCGGGGTCGCGGCGCGGG
>DAISVW010000107.1:0-7734 GCA_036826695.1 Aestuariivirga sp. | reverse complement strand
GCCACTTCCATCTCAAGCATGCAGCGGCGTAACTCGGTGGCGTGCTGCAGCAGACCTCAATCCAGTTCGATTTTTTCAATCTGGCATACCGTGCCAAGCAACAATTGGAACCACTAAGTACTTGATATATCAGTCTAAAGTTATTGTGCTAGCGGTCGTGAGTCGGGGCGTAACACCGTTCCCACACACAATATTAGGGCTGATCGTGCCAGACCAGAGAATGGCCGTTGCACCGCCGCCCGTCTTGCCGGTCGAGAAGTGCGTTGCAGTACCAGAGCCACCCGTACCGGCCGGGAAATCGATATTCGCCACGGGCGAAACCGTACCTGAGCTCTCTGACCAGCCGCCCGTCGTTCGGGCGACAGATACGCGCGCATAGGACGTGTAGGCGATTTCGCTCGTGGTCATGTCGCCGGTGTCGGTCGGGTCTGCAGTGTGCAGTGCGACGGCGACGTTGGTCTGCGGAGAGGCCGCAGCATTGTCGGCATAGTTCGCCCATGCGACTGCCTGAAACACAAGCTTCAGGATCGCAGTCTCAGTTGCGTTTGCAATACTCATGTTTCAGTTCCTTTCGTTAACCGAGCTTACTGTTAGAATAGTCACCACCAGCGATCGTGCGGCCCTCGGCATTCCCAAGGTTCATCTTCTCACGTCCGCCACGCATGCGGGCTTCTTCGAAAGCACGGCGCCTTGCAGCCATAGCTTCTGGATCGTTTGGATCCGGCATAGGCTTTGGCGCGGGCGCTGGGGGAATTTTTGGCTGTTTGAATAGACCTGACATTATGGGCTCCTTAGATGCTGGTCATCTTGGTTCGGGACACGCGCGGCTTGTTGCTGCCTGACATGATTTCAGAGATATATCCGAGCAGACCGTCAGCGCCTGAGTTCGAGAAGTATTCCTTGGCGGATGACACGATGGTCTCAACACCTGATTTCTTTTTCTTCTTGGCAGGGATCAGCGTGTCGCCGTTGTCGAACATCATTTGCGGATCACCTTCTTGATCTTCGAGTAGCCGAGCACTGCCTTCCTCTGCAGAAAGTTCCTCGAGCTCGATTGAACCTGGTTGCTCTCTGATGCTGTTACCCAGGCAAGCACCACTGCGTCTGCCCTGTCAGGCGATCGGCCAAGCCTCTTCCTGATCTCGTCCTTCGACTCGATCTGAATACCTCGAGGCGTCAGCTTCCAATGAGGCGAGCACAGATCTGCGCGCAGCTGCGGGTCAGGCGGCAATGCCACCGGCTTGGCGAAGTTCGGATCAAGAGCCTCGCGCAGCTTCCACCAGGTCTCGGCGCGCTTGTTGACGAACGATAGCTGCCGGTCCTTGGTCTTGGCCTGCGAGCCGCTGGCGCCGACGACACCTCTGATCTTCACGTTCTGGTGCTTCAGGTGATCGAAAGCTGATCCACCCCAACCGCCGCCAGTGTCGATGTTGACCTCGCAAGCATCCCGCATGAACTGTACGATCAAACCCGCAACCGCCGGGCCGTCCTTCGTATCGATACCTTTCCGCGCGATGACCTCATCGCACCAGCTGCCGTGCCGCCTCGAGATCACCGTCTCGTCGGCACCGCCCTGGGCGACGTCAACCCCCATCGATGTCATCGGCTCGTCAGGCCGCTGCCTCGTCCATCGGGCCATCGCCTGGTCTACCCATGCAGACGGGATCACCTGAAAGTCGGCGTCCTGCTGGCCAAGGTCGAACCGTCCTTCCCGCATCATGGTGCGGAGAGGCTCTGGCATGCTCTCGAGGACCGCGGCATAGCCGCTGTCCATCAAGGCTGGATTGTCCTCGAGCTTCGCCGCGATGAACGTCCGCGACCGCGGCGTCACCATCCTGCCATCGACCTCGATCTGGTCGGGGCCAGGCAGCTCGACGTCCTCGCCCCTGATGGTCGTGAACCAGCGCAGCTCACCAGGCTTGGCGGGGTTCGGGTGCGCAGGATCCAGCCAGGGAGCCCAATAGTCCACCACCCACCGGCCCTCGGCCGTCGTGGGCGGGTTACCTGTAACCACCACCCTGCACCGCTCGCCCTTCACGTCGGAGCGGTTCCAGCCGATCAGATAGCGGTAGATCGATGGCGTGAAGTGCGTGATCTCATCGAAGCCGATGAAGCTATGCGCCCGCCCCTGGTACTTCTCGCGGTCCCACTCATGCGGGACAGACCCAAACTCCAGAACCCGGCCGCCCGAGTGGCGCCAGACTTTCTCGGTGGCATTGTAGCCATCGCGAGCTCCCAGCAGCTTCGCTGCCTCGTCCTCGAGGCCACGGATCTGCGAGTATTCCCGGCGGAAGATGATTGCCTTGCTGTGAGCCTGGATCGCCAGGCCAACGAGCATTGCCGTCTTACCGCCTCCAGCAGCGCCGCCATAGAACAGCTCGTCGGCTTTTGAGAGGTATGCTTCCGTCTGCGGCCCAGGCCAGGGTACGAACCTGTACTGCTTGGTCGCTGCTGCGATGTCCTTGGCGAGCTTCTTCTTGTCCTTGACGCCCGCGACCCTCTCGAGGTGTGGTGCCAGACGGTTCGCTGCTGTCACTGCTTCTCCAGAACCTTTCCGAAACCAGCCTTGCGGATGAGATCCTTCGAGAAGGAAATCGGCACCGCAAAACCGATCGCGGCACCACGAACACCGGCACTCACAGTGCCGATCAACTCGCCATTCTCGTTCAGGATCGACCCGCCAGAATTTCCACCAATGATCGAAGCAGAGTGCTGGAAGAACTTGAACCTCTTGCCATCGATCTCGATCGTGCGCTGCGGGGCGGAAATGATGCCCTCGGTGATCGAGTTGTCGTAAATCACGCCAGGGTTGCCTACAGCATAGACCCGGATGCCGCGGCGAATAACGAAGTCATCCGCCGCCAGTCGCGCGGAGGAAGCTGGCACATACGCCTTGTCAATCACCTGCAGGAGCGCGATGTCGTTGTCGGTATCAGTGCCGACGATCTTCACCAGATAGTCCACGCTGGATACGATTTCGTAATCAACAATTCTGTTGACGGTGATCTCCAACGGCTTTCGCTTCTGGATCTTCTTGGTCTTGATCTCGCCGGTCTTGTCGTCGATCTCCTTCACCTCTTCCTCGACCAGCTGGCCGGTGATGCAGTGATAGGCGGTCAAGACCAGACGCTCTTTCACGTCGATGATGGTGCCGGAACAGACGCCGCCAACCACCACATTGGTTTTTTCGATCTGCTCATTCATCGCCTCGATCGACCAGGCACCCGCAGGCGTGACTGAGATCAGGGCTGCAAGCACGGCCACAAGCACTGAGCGCATAAGCGCCTCCAGTCATTTGCCCTTCTGGCGCGAGGCCCAGGCGTTATCGACGAGGTTCGGATAGGATCGGCCTGCACTCGCAGCGCGGCGCTTCGCGGCAGATTTCTGGATCTCCGTCAGCTTCTTCGATTTCTTCTTCGGGTTGGAGCCAGCCCAGAAGGGCTGCTGCGGAACGGCCATGTCAGCACCTACCATTTCACCTTGTGGGACCAGTACCTCGCCGACATCTTGTCGGGGCTCGGATCCTGCGCATTGTGGCGCGCATAGTATGAGCGCTTGCGAGCCTTATCCTTCGCAGTCTTCGGGTTGTCGCCAGCGCCCCTGACACCCTGCTGACCGAAACGGATCAGCCGCTCCTCGTCGCCGACCTTCGCCAGGACGGCATGGCTCTTGGTCTTGTGACCAGGCGTGCGCTTGGGCTTGTTGAAGCCCGCAAAGACCTCACCAGCTCGGACGATTGGCATTTCTGCTTTCCCAGTGTGTTCCTGGCCCAATCCAGAAGTAGTGGTTCAATGCCCGGTTTTATTGGGTTTCTGCGAGAAAACCGGGGTTCTGATCGAAGACCTTGCGGTCAGTCACCCTTGCGTTCGCACGGCTCCCATGCCTGGCAGACGCGGAGGTTGTGGCAGATGAAGTCGAATTTGGTGCAGTAACCTCGACCACCGCCATCCTGGTCGAACTGATCCAATGGGACGGCTTCCATCTCTTCCATGCGCTCGACCGAATTGTCGAAGTACTCGCAGTTCGCACAGAAGCGGCGGCGGGCCTCTTCTTCCGGCACGTTCCAGACAGCCGCCAGGTCGCGCCAGTAATCGGCGTTCGCCTCTGGATCGACAGATGTCTCCTCTGGTCCGAGCTTCCAGTGGGACACCACCATCCGGCGGTTCTCTTCGTTCATGCGGGCATTGAGCGGCCCGTCGTCATCCTCGAGCGCGATGATGTCGGCGATCCGCAGCGTGTTGGGGTTCAGGAGCTCGTACAGGCTTTTGGGCATCTGGTATCCATCACTCGGTATCTATTCAGACGATTTGGCCATGAGCCTCCTGCCAGTACATCTCCGGCAGGGTCTCGAAGCGGCGGGAGCCGATCGCCAGGGCCTTCATGCGCAGCGCGTAGGTGAAGGATGCGATCGCGTCGGCTCGCCAGCTGTATTCAGGTTGACGCAAGGGCAGGAACCAAATTTTGGGTTTTTCTCAAAAACGGCAGGGCCCCGACCAGCCGGGGGCCCCACCGGCAGGGGGGGGTGTCGGCCGCCACCGGCAGGGGCGGCGAGCCCCTCCACCGCAGCGTCACCTCGAGCAGGCCGCGGCCTTACTGCTTCGCTGCTTCGCTGCTTCGCTGCTTGGCTGCTTTGCTGCTTCGCTGCTTGGCTGCTTCGCTGCTTCGCTGCTTGGCTGTGCCACTAGACCCTCCCCTACTGGCAGGGTCTGTGTACCGGCCGATACCGTGCCACATAAATGGGTATTGCTTTTGGCATGACTTTGTGCCACTATGTCTTAGACATTAACGGCAGGAGGCCACATGATCATCGGATACGCCAGAACGTCTACCGTCGAGCAGCTCGCAGGGTTCGACGCCCAGGTCCGCGACCTGACCGCTGCAGGCTGCGAGCGGCTGTTCACCGAGCAGGTGTCGAGCGTTGCCCAGCGCGACCAGCTCGAGGCAGCGATCGACTTCGCCCGCGAGGGAGATACGATCGTCGTCACCAAGCTCGACCGGCTTGCCCGCTCGATGCTGGACCTGATGAACATCAAGTCCCGGCTCGACACCAAGGGCATCGAGCTCCGCATACTTGCCATGAACCTCGATACCTCGACGCCCACCGGGAAGCTCATGATGAACGTCCTCGGGTCCGTCGCTCAGTTCGAGCGGGAGATGATGCTCGAGCGGCAGCGCGAGGGGATCGCCAAGGCAAAGGCTGAAGGCAAGTACCGCGGCCGGGCGCCTACGGCTCGGGCGAAGACCGACGAGATCCTCGACCTGCGCGGTCAGGGCCTCGGAGCCACGGCCATCGCCAGGGAGCTCGGCATCAGCGTCCGTAGCGTCTACCGCGTGCTGGATGCCTCGCCCTGACTCAGGGACGGCCGTAGACGGCGATCAGGCTTCGGGGGCAACCTCGGAGCCTGTTTCGTTTTCAGGCTCCTGTGAGCCTCCCAGGGCTTCGAGGAAGGCAATCCGCTTCGCCATCTCGGACGGATCGTCGCCGATCTGCGTCGTGACGTTCACCTGGGACTTCTCGCCCCAGCGTTGCGGCGCCAGGCGCGAGGCCATCTTGAACTTGTAGTCCGCGAACACCTTGATGCCAGCCACCTGCGCCCCGGTCTCAGCCGTCAGCGCCTTGGCCGTCGCCTGCTCACCGGCATCGACCAGCGCATCCACAGCCGCGGCTTTGGCGCGCTCATAACGCTCACGGAACTCTGGGTCTCTGTTCAGCGTAAGATAGAAATTCTGATGCGGATGGCCCACCATGAGGCAAGCCTCGTGATTGCTGTGTCCAGCCTCGATATACTCGAGGATCAAATCTTTTGTGTCCGGCGTAAAAACGGTCGGCCTGCCAATTTTAGCGTCGGCCATCCTACTTCTCCCAAAAAGAAACCCCGTGGCGGGTGCGCACGGGGCAAATCAGTCGATTGTATCGATTTACACGAAACCTACGTTACGGTGTGAGGCGCTTCGCCAATTATTTTGCAATTCCGTAAAACTTGGCGAGGCGTTGCAGCGCCAGGGACACAGTCGCCCGCGCAGATGCCGATGCCGCTCGCTGGCCGGAATATCTCCAAAACTTGGAACCGATATCCTCGAGCTTCAGATTATCCATAATGAACCAGTGCATCGCCTTTCGGCATCCCATCTCTTCGAGGATGGTATTGGCCTGGCTCCAGCGTTTCCGGTGAAAGACCCGGCGCTCTGCCGCATCGAGATCTTGCGATCCACCAGCGAGGCCCTGGATCCACTCGGACCAGCGCATCGTGACCCGCGGATTAAACCCGGCCATCTCATGGTCTAACCAATAGCGTTTGCCTGCCTCGAACTGCTCGTCCGTGATCAGCTTCTTCCGCCACGCATCCTCGAGGTTCGTCCAGCAGCGGATCGCCCCCGACTTCCTCGATATGCCGCCAGCCTGCGTCTCGGTGAGCTCGTCATAGCCACTGATCCGCCGCATCCGTTCAGGGGTCGGTCGGATGATCTCGTCGTCAGCCATGATATTGCTCCTTGAGCTGCTGGTTAATCTCTCCCTCCCGCTTCTGATCCAATGCGCTGCGCCCCGCCGGTTGATCGCCCAGCAGTATCCCCGTGAGATCCCGCGTCTCTGGCAGCCGTTGCCGCCTTGCCCTTTCAGCCAGCGCCTTCGGGTCTGGCTGCGTGTAGTCGGCGGGCTGGTGCAGGGCGTTCCGCCAGGAATAGATCGAGCTGACCATCCGGTTCACCCAGCCCCCAGCAGCATCTCTGTCGGCAGATCATCGCCAGCCTTCCAATCGACCGGCGGCTTTGCTGTCTCAGGATCCACCCTGACCTGCTGGACCTTGGCGCCGGGCCACACGGTCTTGGCGTCGTTCACCATCTCGAAGCTCCAGAGCATGCGGACGACCTCGTCGATCGACCACACCACCGCCGCCCGATCCTCGTGCGCCACCGTCCAGGCGGCCTCCGGCCCGTCTACGACGACCAGGAGCCTGCCATCAGGTAGCCGCCCCTCGAGGCGTTTCGGGCTGATGGGTTCGGCTCCAGCGTCCTCGGCCACCCGGTCGAGCCTCACCCATGCCGCCTGCATCCTGGTGGCGTGGAGCTCCTGGTCGATGCCGGCGCCTGCCTCGCAGGCTGCATTCAGCTTCTCGAGCTGCGACCAATATTTATCGGCGAGATCAGGGTCGATCGCCGCCACCAGCCTGGGGAGCCGCCCGCAACCCCACTTGACCTCCATTGCCCTGGCAGTCTCGTCGAGCGCCTCCAGGGCGATCTGGGCGGGGGATTTCATGCCGTCACCCACAGCTCGCGGGAAACACCCGAACACCCATAAAGTGATGGGTATGCTCCCATCGACGCTCCCAGCGGAGATGGGATGGGAGCACTTCTGCTCCCATACCCATCACTATAGGGGTTTCGAATGATAGGAGCACTTTCTGCTCCCATCGATGCTCCCATTTTTAGTGAAAATGTGAAAATGGGAGCAGACATCATTCTGCCCCCGGTCGCTTTGAAAAATCGACCCTTAGACCCATCTTCGGCCGCCTGTTTTCTGAGGTATATTCTGCTGCCCGCAGGAGCCCGCTCTTCAGCCATTCCCCTATGAACTTGACAGCCTTCTGCTTGTCACAACCAGTTGCCTCCATGATCACGCTGCCGCCCCAGGCTGGCGTCACATCTGGCCCTGCCTTCTGGTTGAACAGGTACTTGCCACCTTCCCGCCCCGCGTCGATCGTTTGCAGGATCTCGTTGATGGTCTCGACGGACACC
>DAISVW010000106.1:0-7770 GCA_036826695.1 Aestuariivirga sp. | reverse complement strand
GCTTCCGCCTCCGACATCGGCCGCACCGCCGCCGAAACCGTGTGGATGGGCGAGTCGGCCTCAGCCGTGGCCACCGCCATCGCGGTGGGCCGCCGCTGCCAGCGCATCGCCAAGGAGAATTTCGCGCTGGCCGTGGCCTATAATGTGCTGGCGGTGCCGCTGGCCATGGCGGGGCTGGTGTCGCCGCTGATCGCCGCGGTGGCAATGTCGAGCTCCTCGGTCATCGTCATCGCCAACGCACTGCGCGCCGGGCGCGGCGATTCCGGCGCCGCCCCCGTCCGGCATGCGCCATCGGAGGCGGCATCGGTCCAGACCGTCCTGGAGAAAGCGGCATGAGCGGCCTGCTCTATCTCATTCCGATTGCCCTGTTCATGGGCGGGCTCGGCCTCGCAGCCTTCATCTGGTCACTCAAGTCCGGCCAGTATGATGATCTCGAAGGCGCCGCGTGGCGCATCCTGCAGGATGAAGACCAGCCGAAGCCCTGAGGCGGTGTCTTCACCAATTCACCACAAAGCCGATGCAGGCTGCTGCCGATCCCGTTGACAAACGGGCACCAGCGGGAGACGCTGTTGAACCGCTGCCTGGAAAACCCGCCGGAGGCCCCGATGACCGCTTATCGCCTTGATTTTCAGTCCGTCTTGTCGGCGCTTGTGCTGCTGCTGGCGGGCTTGCTCTCCGCCGCGCCCGCACAGGCCGCCAAGCCGTTTCCGGTCGATCAGTTCAGCTACTACATCAGCGATTATGAGGCGGAGCTCGGCCGCCTCTCCCGCGAGGTGACGCGCAGCGACACCGAGATCCAGGGCGACATCGCGGCCGCCAAGGCGGCGGGCAACGCCAGGCTGGCCGCCGCCTCGCTGGAACAGCTGCTCACCAGGCGTCCAACCGACGGCGCCCTGTGGCTTGACCTCGCCCAGCAGCTTGCCGCTGCCACGCCGCTCAATGATTCGGACGGCTATGCGATTCCCGGCAAGATGATCGGCGCCGGCCTCAAGGCCTATACGCTCGTCACCCTGCCGGCCGAGGAGGCCGCCGCCCTCAATGCCGCCGCCCGGGGCTTCGCCGGGCGCGAGATCTGGCGTCCGGCTCTGACTGCCTACAAGGAAAGCCTCAGGCTGGTCGAGGATCCGCAAATCCGCACGGCCTATGAGACCATGCGCGCCGACCACGGCTTCCGGGTTGCCGATTACAAGGTCGAAAACGATCTCGTACCGCCGCGGGCCTGTTTCGAGATGACCGAGCCGGTGTCGCGCACGGTCTCCGACTTCACGCGCTTCTTCACCCAGGAGCCGGGCCCCGTTTCCGCCGTGACGGCGGAGGGCACGAGGCTCTGCGTCGAGGGCCTCGCCTTCGGCGAGCGCTACCGGATTACCGTGCGCAAGGGACTGCCCGCCGCCATCGACGATGTCACGGTCAGGGACGCGACTTTTGATTTCTATGTGCGCGACCGCAACCCCTCGGTGCGCTTCGCGTCCAATGCCTATGTGCTGCCGCTCACCGGTCAGACCGGCATTCCGCTGGTCTCCGTCAATAGCCCGGAAGCCCGGCTGGCGCTCTACCGGATCGGTGACCGCAACCTCATCGGCAGCGTCATGAGCTTCGACTTCCGTGGCCAGATCTCCGGTTATCAGGCGGGCGACATTGCCCGCGAGAAGGGCCAGCTCGTCTGGCAGGGCACCGTCGAAACGCCCTCGCCGGTCAATGCGGATACGACCATCGCCATTCCCGTCGACGAGGCGGTGGGAAAGCTGGGACCCGGCCTCTATGTGATGACCGCGGCACCCGGCGGCCGCCAGGCCGAGGAATATGAGGCCATCGCCACCCAGTGGTTCGTGGTCTCGGACCTCGGCATCGCCACGCTGCGCGGCAAGGACGGCCTGCAGGTCACCCTTCGCTCGCTGGCGACCGCCCTTCCCGTGACCGCGGCCGATGTGCGGCTCATTGCCCGCAACAATGAAGTCCTGGCCACCGCCAGGCCTGACGGCGATGGCGTCGTGCGCTTCGACCCCGGCCTGCTCAAGGGCGAGGGCGGAGCCGTCCCCGGCCTTGTCGTGGCGCAGTCGGAGGCCGAGGGCTACAGCTTCGTCGATCTTCAGCAGCCGGGATTCGACCTCACTGACCGCGGTGTCGAAGGCCGCGCCGCGCCTGGCCCGGTCGATGCCTTCGTCTATGCCGAACGCGGCGTCTACCGCCGCGGCGAGAGGGTTCATGCAACCGTGCTGCTGCGCGACGACAAGGCCATCGCCATGACCGGCCTGCCGCTGACACTGCGTATCGAGCGCCCCGACGGCGTGCGCTTCGCCGCCGTGACGCTGGCCGATCAGGGTGCAGGCGGTTTCAGCCACGCCTTCGAGATTCCGCAAGGAGCCCAGGGCGGCACCTGGCGCATCAAGGCGCTGACCGATCCCAATGGCGAACCGGTCGGAGAAACCTCCTTCCTCGTCGAGGACTATATCCCCGACCGGATCGAGTTCGACCTCACCGCGAAGACAGCCCGCGCCACGCCTGACCAGGGCATCCTGCTCGGCATCGACGGCCGCTACCTGTTCGGCGCGCCGGGGGCCGGGCTGGCGATCGAAGCCAACATGGCGATCACCCCTGATCCGCGGCCCTTCCCGGCCTGGAAGGATTTCAGCTTCGGCCTGATGGACGAGCAGCCGGACATCATCCAGGTCGTCGCCAGCGATCTGCCGACGACCGACATCAACGGCCGCGCCGAACTGGCGCTCGCCTTGCCGGAGCTTCCGGTCACCACGAGGCCGCTCAAGGCCGACGTGGCGGTGCGCCTGCGCGAGGCCGGTGGCCGCGCCGTCGAGCGCAATGTGAGCCTGCCGATCGTCGCCAGCCAGCCGATGATCGGCATCCGGCCGATGTTCGCGGACGGCGCGGCGCCCGAGGGTCAGCCCTCGACCTTCAGCGTCATCGCCGTCAATCCGGACGGCAACCTCGTTCCGCTCAAGGGCGCCAGCTGGACGCTGAAGCGCCTGGTGCGCGACTGGCAATGGTTCAACAGCAACGGGCAGTGGCGCTGGGAAGCCATCACCCGCACCTCGAAGATCGGCAACGGCACGCTCGATCTCGCCGGCGATCAGCCGACCGCCTTCGCGCAGACCCTGTCGTGGGGCGAATACCGCCTCGAAATCTCGGCACCCGGCACGACGCCCGCCTCGATCGATTTCTCGTCAGGCTCCTATTCCGGCGCCTCCGCCACGGCCAATACGCCGGACACGCTCAAAGTGGCGCTCGACAAGACCGATGTGGCGTCGGGCGACACGGTGACCGTCAAGATCGAGGCCCGCTATGCCGGCAAGGCCATGGTGCAGGTGGTGGGCGAGACGGTGCTCGCCACCCGCTTCGTCGATGTGCCGGAGGGCGGCCTCAGCTTGCCCTTCACGGTGGGCGAGGGCTGGGGCACGGGCGCCTATGTGCTGGCCAGTCTCTACCGCCCGATGGATGTCGAGGCCCGGCGCATGCCGGCCCGCGCCATGGGGCTTGCCTGGTTCGGCATCGCCCGCGCCAGGCGCCCCCTGTCCGTGGCGCTCGATACGCCTGAGAAAATCAAGCCACGCGGGCGTCTCACAGTGCCGGTGAAGATCGGCAATCTTAGCCCCGGCGAGGAGGCCTTCATCACGGTGGCCGCCGTCGACGTCGGCATCCTCAATCTCACGCGATATGATCCGCCCGCCCCTGAGAACTTCTTCTTTGGCCAGCGCCGCCTCTCGGCTGAACTGCGCGATCTCTACGGACAGCTGATCGACGGCATGCAGGGCGAGCGCGGCAAGCTGCGCTCGGGCGGCGATGGCGGCGCCGCGTTCAACGCGCCGCCACCCGCGCAGAAGCCCCTGAGCTTCTATTCCGGCATCGTCAAAGTGGCCGCCGATGGCACGGCCAAAGTCGACTTCGACATCCCGGCCTTCAACGGCACCATCCGGGTCATGGCTGTCGCGTGGTCAAAGGACAGGCTCGGCCATGCCGCGGCGGATGTCATCGCCCGCGATCCGGTGGTGGTCGCGGCAACACTGCCGCGCTTCCTGAACGTCGGTGACGCCGCCAGCCTGCGCTTCGATTTCGTCAATGCCGAAGGCCCGGCCGGCGACTACACGCTGGGCGTATCGATCGACGGCCCGCTGGCCGCCTCGCGCGAGAAGCTGATCCAGAAGGTAACGCTCGGCGAGGCGGGCTCCCGCGCCACGGTGAGCGTGCCGGTCACCGCTTCTGCGCCCGGCACCGCCAGCATCATCGCCACGCTGAAGGGTCCGGGTGACCTGTTGCTCGACCAGCAACTGGCGCTTGGCGTGACACCGGCCAATCCAGTGGTCACCCGGCGCAGCACGCTGGCGCTGGCCGCCAAGGGCGGCACTCTCACCATCGGCAAGGATGTTTTCGACGGCATGGTGCCCGGCACGGGCGCGCTGGCCCTCTCGGTCAGTCCGCTGCCGCAGATCGACGCGGCGGGCCTCGTCAAGGACCTCGACCGCTATCCCTATGGCTGTTCCGAGCAGACGGTGAGCCGCGCCCTGCCGCTCCTCTATCTGAGCGAGATCGGCGTCAGTCCCGATGAGATCGGCGCCGATCTCCGCACCAGGCTGCAGGAGGCGGTCTCACGGCTCGCCAACCGGCAGACGGGTGCTGGCTCCTTCGGCATGTGGTCCGCCTCTGGCGACGAAGCCGGATTGTGGCTCACCGCCTATGTGACCGACTTCCTGCTCCGCGCCCGCGAACAGGGCTATGCGGTGCCGGAGGACACGCTGGTGGGCGCGCTCGATTTCATCCGCAACATGGTGGGCAACGCGCCCGACATCGAGCCGGGTGGCGGCCAGGACATGGCCTATGCGCTCTACGTGCTGGCCCGCGCGGGGCGCGCGCCAGCCGGCGACCTCAAGTACCTTGCCGATACCAGGATCGGCGATTTCGGCACGCCGCTGGCCCGCGCCCAGATCGGCGCGGCGCGGGGCCTGCTCGGCGACAATGGACGCGCCAAGGCGGCCTTCGCCGCCGCCATCGACAAGCTCGCTGAAAACGTCGAGCAGCCGCCCGCCGCTTCGTGGCGGGCCGATTTCGGCTCCACGCTGCTGGATGCCTCCGCCATCCTGGCGCTCGCCACCACGACCGATGCCTCTCCGGCGGTGATCGAAACCGCGACGAGCGCCATCGAGGTGGAGCGGTCACGCTCGAGCTACGCCTCGACCCAGGACATGGCCTGGATGGTGCTGGCCGCGGCGGCCGTCAGCGAGAAGGCCAAGGACATCCGCCTTGATGTCAACGGCGCGGCGCATGACGGTGCGCTGAACCGCCTGTGGCGCGAGGCGGCGGTCTCCGGCGACATCCGGGTCAGGAACCTCGGCGACGACGTGGTGAAGGCCGTTGCAGCGGTCTCCGGCTCGCCGCTGGTGCCGGAACCGGCTGCCAGCAACGGCCTCACCCTGACCCGGGAGTATTTCACCACCGATGGCCAGCCCGCCAACATCGCCCAGGTGGCGCAGAACACCCGCCTCGTCGCGGTGCTCACCGTGGCGCGGGCGGAAGGCGACCCTGAAAACGGCACCTTCCTCCTGGTCGATCCGCTGCCTGCCGGCTTCGAGATCGAAAACCCGGCGCTCGTTGCATCCGGCGGACCCACCGGTTTCCCGTGGCTCACCGACACCACCTGGGCCGGATACACCGAGTTCCGCGATGACCGTTTCGTGGCGAGCTTCAACAACTCCACCGCCCGGCTGGCCTATCTGCTGCGTGCTGTGACGCCGGGGACCTATGCGCATCCCGGCGCCATGGTCGAGGACATGTACCGGCCGCAACTCAACGCCCGCACCGCCACCGGAGCAGTCACGGTGACGGCGCCCTGACATGGCGCGGGCGGGCAGGATCTGGCCGCTGCGCCTCTATGCGGGGCTGCTGCTGGCGGTGCTCGCCGTCAACGCGGCGGGCTTCGCACTCACCGAGACGCTGAGGCGTCTCGGGCCGCCGCCGCTCGGGCAGGCCGTCACCTATTCGACGCTGGTGACCGACGCGGACGGCCGCCTGCTCCGGCCCTTCATCACGAGAGACGGTTACTGGCGGCTTCCCGTGACCGCGAAGGAGGTGGACCCCCGCTTCCTCGCCATGCTCATCGCCTATGAGGACAAGCGCTTCTACGCCCATGGCGGCATCGACGCGCAAGCCCTGCTGCGCGCCGTCTGGCAGGCATTGAGCCATGGCCGCGTCGTTTCCGGCGGCTCGACGCTGACCATGCAGGTGGCGCGATTGCTGGAGCCGCGGCCCCAGCGCGGACTCAAGGCCAAGCTCGCGGAGATGATCCGCGCCATCCAGCTGGAGCGCTCCTTGAGCAAACGGCAGATCCTCGATCTCTATCTGGCGGTGGCCCCCTATGGCGGCAACGTGGAGGGCATCAGGGCAGCCTCGCTCGCCTATTTCGGCAAGGAGCCGCGACGCCTCTCCACCGCCGAAAGCGCGCTGCTCGTGGCCCTGCCGCAGGCCCCCGAAACCCGGCGGCCGGACCGCTTTCCCGCCCGCGCGGCAGAGGCCCGCAACCGGGTCATCGCCAGGCTCGCCGGCCAGGGCGCGATCAATGCCGATCAGGCCGCGGCGGCGAGCGCCGAGGCCGCACCGAAGGGCCGCCTCGCCTTCCCCATGCTCAGCGCGCATGTGGCCGAGCGCCTCGCAAGACCAGCGCCGCCGGGAAGCGTGGTGGTGACCACCATCTCGCGCGACCTGCAGCAGTCACTCGAAACACTGGCCCGCGAGCGGGCGCTCGCCATCGGCTCCGGCACCGCCGCCGCCATCATCGTCGTCGACAACGCGACCGGCGCGGTGCGCGCCCATGTCGGCGGTACCGGCTATTTCGACAGCCAGCGCGCCGGCCAGCTCGATCTCGCGCTGGCGCTGCGCTCGCCCGGCTCGGCGCTCAAGCCGTTCATCTACGGGCTTGCCTTCGAAGACGGCATTGTCCATCCCGAAACCCTGATCGACGACCGCGCGGTGCGCTATGGCGCCTATGCGCCGGAGAATTTCGACGATACCTTCCACGGCACGGTCAGCGTCCGCACCGCGCTCCAGCAATCGCTCAACGTGCCGGCTCTGCAGGTACTTGATGAGGTCGGGCCGGACCGTCTGGCAGCGCGGCTCGTCAATGCCGGCGTCAGGCTGAGGCTGCCGGAGAACGCGGGGCCCGGCCTCGCCGTGGGGCTGGGGGGCGCCGGCGTCCGGCTCGTTGATCTCGCCCAGCTCTATGTGGCGCTGGCCCGCAATGGAAAGCCGGTGGCGCTGTCATGGCAGCCGGGCAGCGCCGCGCCGGAGCAGCCGTTGCGCCGCTTGCTGGAGCCGCAGGCAGCCTGGATGATCGCCGATGTGCTGAAGGGTGCGCCAACGCCGCCCAATGCGCTGGGCGGCCAGATCGCCTTCAAGACCGGCACCTCCTATGGCTACCGCGATGCCTGGGCCATCGGCTATGACGGCGCCACGACGATCGCCGTGTGGGCGGGACGGCCGGACGGCGCCGCGGTTCCCGGTGTCGTCGGACGGCTCGCCGCCGCGGCGCTCCTGTTTGAGGCCTTCCAGCGGCTGGGCACGGCGCGTAAACCGATCGGCCCCGCCCCGCCAGGCACGGTGATCGCCACCACGTCGGAACTTCCCGCCGCGCTGCAACGCTTCCGCCCCAGGGCCCTGCCGGAAATGGCTGAACGCGCCAGCGGCGAAGCCCCGCCGGCCATCGCCTTTCCGCCGGACGGCGCGCGCATCGATGTCACCGGCGATCTGGCCCCGGCCCTCAGCCTCAAG
>DAISVW010000105.1:0-7784 GCA_036826695.1 Aestuariivirga sp. | reverse complement strand
GCGGTCTCTGCCATGTGAGCAGCCCTCTTGCGCAAAGCCGCGTCTGCCCTCTCATAGGCTTCATGATCCTGAGCGGTCCCACCGCGCCGGTTCCCGGCCAGAAACCCGGCACCTCCGGGCTTCGCAAGAAGGTCACGGTGTTCCAGGAGCCGCATTATGCGGAGAATTTCATCCAGTCGATCTTCGATGTGCTGGAAGGCTATGCCGGCCAGACCCTGGTGATCGGCGGCGACGGGCGCTACTACAATGATCAGGTGATACAGACCGCCATCCGCATGGCGGCCGCCAACGGCTTCGGCCGGGTGCTGGTGGGGCGGGATGGCCTGCTCTCAACGCCCGCCGCCTCGCATTTGATCCGCAAGCACCGCGCCTTCGGCGGGCTCGTCCTCTCGGCGAGCCACAATCCCGGCGGGCCGGACGGCGATTTCGGCATCAAGTTCAACGCCGCCAATGGCGGGCCGGCGCCGGAAAAGCTCACCGACGCGATCTTCGCCCGGACGGGCGCGATCAGCAGCTACCGCATCCCCGATACACCGCCTGTCGGTCTGGGCCGGATCGGAGAGAGCAAGCTTGGCAGCACGACCGTCGCGGTGGTTGACCCGGTCGCCGATTACGCGGCGCTGATGCAATCGCTCTTCGATTTCGACGCGATGCGCGATCTCGTGCGCACCGGCTTCGCCATGCGCTTCGACGCGATGAGCGCCATCACCGGCCCCTATGCGAAGGCCATTCTGGAAGACATGCTGGGCTTTCCCAAAGGCACAGTCATCAACGGCACGCCGCTGCCCGATTTCGGCGGCCACCACCCAGACCCCAATCTGGTGCATGCAAAGGAACTGGTCGACAGCGTGATGCCGCCGGGCGGGCCTTTGTTCGGCGCGGCCTCCGATGGCGATGGCGACCGTAACCTGATCATCGGGCGCGGCATCTATGTAACACCATCGGACTCGCTCGCCGTCATCGCCGCCAACGCCACCCTGGCGCCGGGCTATGCGAAGGGCCTCGCCGGGGTCGCGCGCTCCATGCCGACCAGCACCGCGGTTGACCGGGTGGCGCAGAAACTCGGCATCGCCTGCCATGAAACGCCGACCGGCTGGAAATTCTTCGGCAACCTGCTGGATGCCGGCCTGATCACGCTTTGCGGCGAGGAGAGCTTCGGCACCGGGTCCTCGCATGTGCGTGAGAAGGACGGTCTGTGGGCGGTGCTGATGTGGCTCAACATTCTGGCGCGGCGGCGTGAGAGCGTTGCTGACATCGTCACGGCGCACTGGCGCGAATTCGGCCGCAACTATTATGCCCGCCATGATTACGAGACCATCGCTTCGGACGCCGCTGACAGGCTGATGAAAGCCCTGCGCGCGAAACTCGCCGCGCTTCCCGGCCAGCACGGCATCACGCTGGCGGACGACTTCGCCTATGTCGATCCGGTCGATGCTTCGCGTTCGACGGGCCAGGGCATCCGGCTGATCTTCGAGGATGGTTCGCGCATCGTCTACCGCCTGTCGGGCACCGGCACTGAGGGCGCCACGCTGCGCGTCTATCTCGAACGCTATGAGCCGGACGCCAGCCGCCATGGGCTGGAGACGCAACATGCGCTGTCATCGCTCATCAAGCTGTCGCGCGGCAGCGCGGAGATCGAACGCCTGACCGGCCGCACGTCACCCGATGTGATCACCTGAGGCGCGGCCTTCCGCCGTCACCACGCCGTCAGAACGCAGAACGCGATAGGCATCATGCACGGCGTCGAAGGCCACGCCGAAACTTCCACCGGCCGGCAGCGGCGCCAGACAGCGGTAATCGAAACGCGCCGGAACCGCGCCCTCCCGCCGCGCCGCCAGGTTCAGCATCAGCACCGCCTGCAGCGGCCCATGCACCAGCAGGCCCGGATAGCCCTCGGACCGCGCATAGGCCTCATCGTAATGGATGCGATGGCCGTTGAAGGTCATGGCCGAGAACCGGAACAGCAGCAGCGGCGAGGCCTCCACCATCCAGCCGGCGGCAAGCGGCTGTTCAGGGCCGGTCTCCACAGCACTGGTCGCGGCCGCGCGAAACACCAGGTCCTGACGTTCACGCACCGCGATGCCCTGTTCGCCAGAAATCTCATGATCGACCGAAACGAGGCACAGCGGACCGGACGCGCCGGTCTTGAAACGTACATCGGCGATGGCCGAGACGCGCCTCACCGTCTCGCCCAGGTGCAACGGCCGCAACGTCTCGATCATGCCGCCGGCCCACATGCGGCGTGGCAGCGCGATGGGCGGCAGGAACAGGCCCTTGCGTTCAGCGCCATCAGCGCCGGTGTCGGCCATCGCCGGAACGGCTGGCGCCAGACAGGCATGAAACCCCGGCGGGCAGGCCGGACCGCCATCATCGAATAGATAAGGATCGAGCGTGGCGCGGTATTCGCTCATCAGCCGCGCCGTCACCACATCCTCGCGGACAAGGCTGCGGCCAATCCATTCCCGATAGTCTTCGCTCATTCAATAGGACCGCGGCAGGCCCAGCACATGCTCGGCCAGATAGGAGAGGATCAGATTGGTGGAGACCGGCGCCACCTGATAGAGCCTGGTCTCGCGGAACTTGCGCTCGATGTCGAAATCCTCCGCGAAACCAAAGCCGCCATGGGTCTGGATCGCGGCGTCCGCGGCGGCGGAACTGGCGTCGGCGGCCAGCAGCTTGGCCATGTTGGCTTCCGCCCCGCAGGGCTCGCTGGCCTCGAAGCGGCGCAAGGCCTCGTCCACCATCAGGGATGCGGCACGCATGTTGGCATAGGCGCGGGCAATGGGGAACTGGATGCCCTGGTTCTGGCCGATGGGCCGGCCGAACACCACGCGCTCCTTCGCATAGGACGTGGCCTTGTCGATGAACCAGCGGGCATCGCCCACGCATTCGGCGGCGATCAGGATGCGCTCGGCGTTCATGCCGGACAGGATGTAGCGGAAGCCCTCGCCCTCGGCGCCGATCAGGTTCTCAGCTGGCACCGGCACATCGTCGAAGCCCAGCGTGGTGGTTCCATGGTTCATCATGGTGCGGATCGGATCGATGCTGAGCCCGTTCCGCTTCGCGTCTTCAATGTCGATCAGAAACACCGAGAGGCCGCTGCTGCGCTTGCCGCCCGGCGGTGCGGGCGAGGTGCGGGCGAGCAGCAGCATCAGATCGGAATGCTGGGCCCGGCTCGTCCAGATCTTGCCGCCGCGGATGATGTAATGATCGCCCTCCCGCCGCGCCGTGGTGGCGATGGCGGCGGTGTCGCTGCCGCTTCCGGGTTCGGTCACCGCGAAGGCCTGCAGGCGCACCGCGCCGGACGCGATGCCCGGCAGGTAGCGGCGCTTCTGGTCCTCGCTGCCGTGGCGGAGCAGCGTGCCCATCACATACATCTGGGCGTGGCAGCTGGCGCCGTTGCAGCCTGAAGCCTGGATTTCCTCGAGAATGGCGGCGGCGGCGCCCAGAGGGAGGCCCGCCCCGCCATAGTCCTGCGGAATGAGCGCGGCGAGAAACCCGGCCTTCGTCAGCTCCTCCACGAAGGCCGTTGGATAGGCCCGCTCACGGTCCAGCGCCCGCCAGTATTCGCCGGGGTAGCCGAGGCACAGCTTGCGCACCGCCTCGCGGATTTCGGCATGGCTCATGCGCCGGCGGAACCATCGAGCCGGTTGATGGCCTCGACATTGGCCGCCGAGGGCCCTTTCGGATCGAAATCGGACGAAAGCCAGGTGTCGACGATGGCCTTGGCCAGTTCCGGCCCGATGACCCGCGCGCCCATGGTGATGATCTGGGCATTGTTGGACTTGGCGGCGCGCTCCGCCGAATAGGTGTCATGGGTGAGTGCCGCGCGAATCCCCGGCACCTTGTTGGCCGAGATGCACACGCCGATGCCGGTGCCACAGATCAGGATGCCACGGTCGAATTCACCGTCCCTCACCTTCTGCGCGAGGCCCGCCGCGAGATCGGCATAGAAGCCGGACTGGCTCAGATTGGCGTTGCGGGGCTGCGGCCTCGCGGCGAGATGCGCCTCGATCACGTCGAGCAGCGGTTTTCCGGCGCTGTCGGCGCCAAGCGCGATCTTCATGATGTTTCTCCTGCGATTGGGGGGTCTCTGGTTTCAGCGCCCAGCCGGGCCAGCAGTGATCTTAGCGCGCCCGCCGTCCACACGGGAGCGGGAAAGTCGAGGCGGCGGGTTTCCTCGCCCCGCGCCAGGTCCATGCCATCGGGGTCGCTCGCGGCGGCCCGCCAGCCGCCGGGCGTGGCGCCCAGCAGCTTCTCTGCAAATCGCTGGATGGCATCGTCATGATCGGCGTTCATGTGGTCAATGGCGCCGGCCTCCAGAGCCTCGATCTCGGCGGCATCGGGGAACATTTCCGCCGCCCCGATGGTCTCGATCCGGCCGAAGCCCGCCACCGCATGGGCGGCCTCAGGCTCCATCCGCCAGAAGGCGAAATCGCCAAATCCGGCATAGAGTTCGGCGGCCGGGTGGCGGGCCAGATAGCGGCGGCCCACCGCTTCCGGGGCGAGTTTCGAGAACCGGCCCATGATGGTGACCCGGGGCCCGGTCAGGGCATCGCCCTCGGGAGGAATCTCTGCCACCATCAGGCTTGCCCGCGGGTCGGCCAGCAGGTTGCGGGTGTGCCAGGCGAGCGTCGAAATCAGGATCACCGGCCAGCCCCGCACCGAAGAGGCCACATTGACCAGCGACGCATAGGGGATGCCATTCCCGGCGTTCAGCGTGGCAAGCGTGGCGGTGCGCGCCCTTCGCAGCAGGCCGCGGGCCTCCTGGCCCGTGAAACTTCTCCGTTCATTCATCATCTGACCTCGCAATTCCCGTCAGGAACGACTATCATCATGCCACATTTTGTTCCAGTTCCGCCCCTAGTGCCACGGAAAGGACAGTGTTGAAGGATGAACAAGAAGATGCCGACGATCGCCCTGGTCGATGACGACCGGAACATTCTCACCTCCGTGGGCATGGCGCTGGAGAACGAAGGTTACAGCGTCCAGAAATATAATGACGGTGCGGCAGCCCTCCAGGGCCTGCAGGACAACCCACCCGACATGGCCATCTTCGACATCAAGATGCCGCGCATGGATGGCATGGAACTGCTGCGCCGGATCCGCCAGAAATCCGATCTGCCGGTCATTTTCCTCACCTCCAAGGACGATGAGATCGACGAGCTCTTCGGCCTCAAGATGGGCGCCGACGACTTCATCAAGAAGCCGTTCTCGCAGCGCCTGCTGGTCGAGCGCGTCAGGGCGGTGATGCGCCGTGCCGCCAGCCGCGACACCACCCAGGCCCCGCAGGAAGCCGCCAAGGTGATCGAGCGCGGCAAGCTCTCCATGGACCCCGACCGCCATTCCTGCACCTGGGACGGCAAGCCGGTGACGCTGACGGTCACCGAATTCCTCATCCTGCAGTCGCTCGCCCAGCGCCCTGGCATCGTGAAAAGCCGCGATGCGCTGATGGACGCCGCCTATGACGATCAGGTCTATGTCGACGACCGCACCATCGACAGCCACATCAAGCGGCTGCGCAAGAAGTTCAACGTGGTCGACCCTGACTTCGACGCCATCGAGACGCTCTACGGCGTGGGCTACCGGTTCAAGGAGCAATAGCAAGCCCGGGCCCCGGGCGCTGCAGCACACAATGTCCGACACGACGATGCCGCCGCAAACCGCCGAACGCGCCGATGCCGACGACGGCATCGCGGCGGAGGAGGAGAAGGCGGCGCCAGTGCGCAGGGACTGGGTCCGGCGTTTCGCCTCGCAGCGGCTCACGGCGCGCATCGTGCTGCTCAACCTGCTGGGCCTGATCATCCTGGTGGCCGGCATTCTCTATTTCAACCAGTTCCGGCAGGGCCTGATCGACGCGCGGGTGCAGAGCCTCACCACCCAGGCGCAGATCATCGCCGCGGCGGTGGCCGGATCGGCAACCGTCGACACCGGATCGATCGTCATCGATCCCGATTCACTGGCCGATACCGCCGATGAGACGCTTCCCGAACAGGACCAGCTTTCAAGCCTTGATTTCCCGATCGACCCGGAAACCGCCGGCCCGATCCTGAAGCGGCTTCTGGCCGACACCACCGTCCGCGCCAGGGTCATCGACAAGGACGGCAACCTGATCGTCGACAGCCGCTTTCTCTATTCGCGCGGCGACATCGTGCAGACCGATCTGCCACCCATCGACAATGACGGCCGCGGTTTCAGCCTGAAGGCGCTGTGGAACCGCCTGGTGAGCTGGACCTTCAGCTATGACTACCCGAGACAGCCTGATTACGGCCTCGACAACGGCAAGGATTTTCCCGAAGTCGACGCGGCCCTCAACGGCGCCAAGGTGAGCCTGGTGCGGCTCAACGACCGTGGCCAGATCGTGGTCATCGTGGCGGTTCCGGTGCAACGCTTCCGCGCCGTCCTGGGGGCGCTCGTGCTGTCGACCACCGGCGGCGAGATCGACGGCGTGCTGCGGGCCGAGCGCCAGGTGGTGCTGATGACCTTCGGTTTCGTGGCGCTCGTCACCATTCTGCTGTCGATCCTGCTCGCCTCGACGATCGCGCTCCCGCTGCGCAAGCTGGCGGCGGCCGCCGAACGGGTGCGCCGGGGCATCAACAAGCGCGTCGAGATCCCTGATTTTTCCTCCCGCGGCGACGAGATCGGCGATCTCTCCGGCGCGGTGCGCGACATGACCAACGCGCTCTACAGCCGCATCGCCGCCATCGAGGCCTTCGCGGCGGATGTGAGCCATGAACTCAAGAACCCGCTGACCTCGCTCCGCAGCGCCGTCGAGACGCTGGCCTATGCCAAGACCGAGGACCAGCGCAACCGGTTGATCGACATCGTCAAGCATGACGTGAAGCGGCTGGACCGGCTGATCACCGATATCTCGGACGCCTCCCGCCTCGATGCCGAACTGGCGCGCGGCGAGGCCCAGGCGTTCGACCTGTCACAGCTTCTCGAAACCATCGTGAGCTACGCCAACGACACCCGCAAGCCCGAACAGGCGGAAGTGGAATTCGATCTTGCCAAGCCGCCGCAGGGCATGGACAGGGCCCGCGCCTATACGGTGATGGGGCACGACTCGCGGCTGGGCCAGGTGGTGCGGAACCTGATCGACAACGCCCGCTCCTTCACCAAACCCGGCACCAGGATCAGCGTCCGGGTGAGACGCACGGGGCCCGAAGTCGAGTTCCGGGTGGAGGACAGCGGCCCCGGCATCAGGCCTGACAATCTCGAACGGGTGTTCGAGCGCTTCTACACCGACCGGCCGGAAGGAAGCTTCGGCTCCAATTCGGGCCTCGGCCTGTCGATCTCGAAACAGATCGTCGAGGCCCACCGCGGCCGCATCTGGGCCGAGAACCGGCTCGGCAGGCCGGCTGCGGCGGGCGAGAAGCCGGTGCTGGGTGCGCGCTTCAGCGTGAGGATACCGGCAGCCCATGCATGACGCGGCGCTGATCCACGGCACATGCCTCGCCATCGGCGAGGATGGCGTGCTGCTGCTGGGCCAGCCCGGTTCCGGCAAGTCGGATCTGGCGCTGCGGCTGATCGACCAGCCGGGCGGCGGGCTCACGGGCCTGATGCGCTCCAGCCGGCTGGTGGCCGATGATCAGGTCAGCATCCGCCGGGCAGCTGAAGGTCTCATCGCCTCGGCGCCGGCGGCACTCGCCAGCCGCCTTGAAATCAGGGGGCGCGGCATTGCCACGCTTGCCGCCGTGCCGCAGGTCGCGCTGCGCCTCGCCGTGCGTCTGACCCCCGCCGCGGAGATCGCGCGCCTGCCCGATCTTGACGCGGCGCGCATG
>DAISVW010000104.1:0-7827 GCA_036826695.1 Aestuariivirga sp. | reverse complement strand
ACGCGCTCGGAAGATGCCGCCTTAGCTCAGTTGGTTAGAGCACTAGATTGTGGATCTAGGGGTCCCCCGATCGCGCAGGGGAGGCGGTACCACCCGCCTTCGGTCACGCCGTGAGCCCGCCCGCCGTCTCGATGAAGGCGATCACCTGATCGAGGCCTTTCTGGCGCAGCATGTCAGTGAACAGATAGGGCCGCCCGCCGCGCACCTGCCGGGTGTCGCGCTCCATGACATCGAGATCGGCCATCACATGCGGCGCGAGATCGGCCTTGTTGATGATCAGCAGGTCCGAGCGGGTGATGGCGGGGCCGCCCTTGCGCGGAATCTTTTCGCCCTGGCAGACCGAAATCACATAGAGCGAAATGTCGGCAAGGTCCGGCGAGAAGGTGGCGGCCAGATTGTCGCCGCCCGACTCGATGAAGATGACGTCAAGGCCGGGATGGCGCTTCACCATCTCATCGACCGCCGCCAGATTGATCGAGGCGTCTTCGCGGATCGCCGTGTGCGGGCAGCCGCCGGTTTCCACGCCCATGATGCGGTCCTCGGGCAGCGCCTGCAGGCGGTTGAGGATCAGCGCGTCCTCACGCGTGTAGATATCGTTGGTGATGGCTGCGACCGAGTATTTCTCCCGCATCGCCTTGCACAGCTTCTCGGTGAGCGTGGTCTTGCCGGCCCCGACCGGGCCGCCGATGCCGACCCGCAGGGGGCCATGGGATGACGCTTTACTCATGAGCGGAACACGCGGCTGTGCTGGGTTTCGTGGCGCATCGCGGCGATATCCGCAGCGATGGTGATGGCGCCGAGATCGGCGAGGCTGGCGCTTGACGCCCGCGAGGCGACTGACGCAATGACCGGGGCAAGATCACGCAGGGTTTCGAGCCCCGCCGTCTGGCCGATGGGCACCAGCCGCACCGCCACCGACACGAGTGCCGCGGAAAAACCCTGGAGATAGGCGAGAAGGGCCTGATCCCTGCCGATCCCCATCGCCGCGCAGGCGGCACCGGCGGCGACCGGATAAGCGATCTCGTCATCATCCAGCGGTGGCGCGGCAAATACCCCGGCCGCGATGCGGAAGGCGCGGCCCAGTTGCGTGGTCTCGAGGTGGCGCTCGCGCGACACGGCCAGCGCCAGCGACAGCTCATTGAGCTCCGATGGCGTCTCTTCCCAGCAGCGCGCGAACAGCACGGCGTCATTCCAGCCGGAGCCGCGCGTGAGCAGGTCTTCGATCCAGCTCTTGAGTGCCCCGCCGTCCTTCACCGCGCCAGACTCGATCGCCCATTCGAGCCCGTGCGAATAGGCGAAGGCGCCCACCGGAAAGGCTGGCGACATCCAGGTCAGGAGCAGCAGAAGCTGGCCAGGCTCAGTGCGCATGGCTGTGATAGGCGCCATGCTGTGGCGAGAAGGGTTCAACGACATCGCGCAACGTGGCCCCCAGCGTTTCCAGCATGGCGCGGATCACCGGGTCGCGCCGCAGCAGGATGCGGCCATCGCAGATCTGGGCCGGCAGATGCCGGTTGCCGATGTGCCAGGCGAGTTCCGTGAGGTGACGCGGGCTTGCGGCCTTCACTTCCATGAGCTCCTCCTCTGCCGCCACCACCTGCGCCACGCGGCCATCCTCGAGGACCAGCCGGTCGCCATGTTCGAGATGTGCCGGTTTCTCGAAGTCGACGAGAATGTCCTCGCCGCCGGCGAGCGTGATGCGCTTGCGCCGGATGTGACGCTGGTCGGCGTCGAGCGTCACCAGGTCGAAAGGTTCTTCACCGGGAGACGCGGCGCGGCGGAACGAGGTGGCGCGCCTGGTCATCAGAACAGGAAATAGCGCTGCGCCATGGGCAGCACGCTGGCCGGTTCGCAGGTGAGGAGTTCGCCGTCGGCGCGCACTTCATAGGTTTCCGGATTGACCTCGATCGCCGGCGTGGCGCTGTTGTGGATCATCGAGGCCTTGGAGATGCCGCCCCGCGTGTTCTCCACCGCGACCAGCGTCTTGGCGACGCCAAGCTTGCCCCGAAGGCCGTGATCGAGCGCGGCACGGCTCACGAAGGTGACGGCGGAATTCTCCATCAGCTTGCCGAAGCTGGCGAACATCGGCCGGTAGTGCACGGGTTGCGGCGTCGGGATCGAGGCGTTGGGATCGCCCATCGGGGCCGCGGCGATCGAGCCGCCGAGCAGCACCATCTCCGGCTTGATGCCGAAGAAGGCGGGGTTCCACAGAACGAGGTCGGCGCGCTTTCCCACTTCGATCGAGCCCACCTCATGGCCGATGCCCTGGGCGATGGCCGGGTTGATGGTGTACTTGGCGACATAGCGCTTGACCCGCGCGTTGTCCGCCCGGCCATCGCCGGGCAGGCTGCCGCGCTGCACTTTCATCTTATGCGCGGTCTGCCAGCAGCGGATGATGACCTCGCCGACCCGGCCCATGGCCTGGCTGTCCGACGACATCATCGAGATGGCACCGAGGTCGTGGAGGATGTCCTCCGCCGCGATGGTTTCCTTGCGGATGCGGCTTTCGGCGAAGGCGATATCCTCCGGGATGCGCGGCGACAGGTGATGGCAGACCAGCAGCATGTCGAGGTGTTCGGCCACGGTGTTCTTCGTATAGGGCCTGGTCGGGTTGGTGGATGACGGCAGCACGTTTGAAAGCCCCGCCACCTTGATGATGTCCGGCGCATGGCCGCCGCCCGCGCCTTCGGTGTGGAAAGTATGGATGGTGCGGCCCTTGAAGGCGGCGACGGTCTTCTCGACGACGCCCGATTCATTCAGCGTGTCGGTGTGGATCGCCACCTGCACGTCAAAGCGGTCAGCGACGCTCAGACAGTTGTCGATGGCGGCCGGCGTGGTGCCCCAGTCCTCATGCAGCTTGAGGCCCGAGGCCCCGGCGAGGATCATTTCCTCGAGCGGGGCGGGAAGCGCGGCATTGCCCTTGCCCATGAAGCCGAGGTTCATGGGGAAGGAATCGGCCGCCTCGATCATCCTATGGAGGTGCCAGGCGCCGGTGCAGGTGGTGGCCAGCGTGCCATGCGCGGGGCCGGTGCCGCCGCCCATCATGGTGGTGACCCCGGAATAGAGCGCCTCCTCGATCTGCTGCGGCGCGATGAAGTGGATATGGCTGTCGACGCCGCCTGCCGTGAGAATGCGGCCCTCCCCGGCGATGATCTCGGTCGAGGGCCCGATGATCAGGGTGACGCCCGGCTGGGTGTCCGGGTTCCCGGCCTTTCCAATCGCCGCGATCCGTCCGTCCTTGAGGCCGACATCGGCCTTGTAGATGCCGCTGTGGTCGATGATCAGTGCGTTGGTGATGACGGTGTCGAGCGCTCCCTGGCCACGCGTCGCCTGGGACTGGCCCATGCCGTCGCGGATCACCTTGCCGCCGCCGAACTTCACCTCCTCGCCGTAGACGGTGAAGTCCTTCTCGACCTCGACGAACAATTCGGTGTCGGCGAGCCGAACGCGGTCGCCTGCGGTTGGGCCATACATGGTGGCGTAGGCGGCGCGGGAGATGGTGGCCATGTCAAAGCTCTCCCATGATCTTCTGCTGGAAGCCGAAGATGCGGCGCCTGCCGCCAAACGGCACCAGCCGCACCTCGCGGCGCTGGCCCGGCTCGAAGCGCACGGCGGTGCCGGCGGCAATGTCGAGCCGCATGCCGCGCGCCTTGTCGCGCGCGAAGGCGAGGGCTGCGTTGGGTTCGAAGATATGATAGTGCGAGCCCACCTGGATCGGCCGGTCACCGGTATTGGCGACGAGCAGCGGTACCGTCGGGGCGCCCTTGTTCAGTTCGATGTCGCCATCCTGCGTAATGATCTCGCCGGGTATCATGCGGGGCTCCTAGCGGATCGGCTGGTGGACGGTGACGAGCTTGGTGCCATCCGGGAAAGTGGCCTCGACCTGCACGTCATGGATGATGTCGGCGATGCCGTCCATCACCTGGGCGCGGCTCACCACATGCGCCGCGCTCTCCATCAGGTCGGCGACGCTGCGGCCGTCGCGCGCGCCTTCGACCACATAGTCGGTGATCAGCGCCACGGCTTCCGGATGGTTGAGCTTCACGCCGCGCTCCAGCCGGCGCCGCGCCACCATCGCCGCCATGCTGACCAGCAGCTTGTCTTTCTCACGCGGGGTGAGCTGCATGTTTCTTCCTCACAATGACCAAGTCCTGGGCAAGGCTTCGGGCTCCGCCAGCACGGTGAGTGCCGGAACAAGGGCCTTGCGCAGGTCGAACCCGTCTCTTCCTAATAGCCTTGCAACGATCTTGCCAGACCAGGCGCTGGCCGATCCATGGCCGGCGATTGCAGCCCGCACGCGGTCAAGGCGGCCGTCGGCATCGGGCGCCACCGCGAGGACCGTGGCGAAGGCGCGGGCCGCGCCGAGTGTCGCCGCGCTGGCGGGCGGGGCGCCGTCAATCGCGACATCGTCCGCGAACACGAGGCGCCCGCCCTGGTGGATGCGCCAGCGGTCATGAAGCCTGACCTGCCGCACCGTTTCGCCCATCGCCTCGCGGCCCAGGATGACCGATTCCACGGCGAGCAGCCGCGCCTCCGGGTCGAGATCGGCGGCGATCTGCCGGGACAGCCGCGCGCCATCGAACAGGATCGTCTCCTGCGGCAGCCACAGGAGGCGCGCGCCCGCCCCTGCCGAAAGCCTGACCACCACTTGCGCATCGGGCCCCAGGGACCGGTAGACGCGTTCAGCGGCCTGCGAGGTGACGGTGAGCCGCGCGTTCTCCTCGGCGGTGATGTCGAAGGAAAAGCGGTCACCGCCGGCCAGCCCGCCGCCGGTGTTGATGAGGATCGCCTCATGGCCGCGACCCGGAAGCCGCACCTTGGCGGCATGTGCCTCCCGGTGCCGCCTCAGCCCGCCGGCGCCCATGGCGAGGATGATGCTCCCCTCGGCGCGCTGGTGGCGTAGCGGCTCGGCCGTCATGCAGGCCCGGAGAGCTTCTCCGGACGCGGCCCGCCATAGGCCCAGTCGAGGAGTTCGACGGTATGAAGGATGGGGATTTCGGTTCCGGCCCCGATCTGCGTGATGCAGCCGATGTTGCCGGTGGCGATGGCCTGCGGACTGAGCGATTCAATGTTCGCCACCTTGCGCTCGCGCAGCCGCATGGCGATCTCCGGCTGGAGAATATTGTAGGTGCCCGCCGAGCCGCAGCAGAGATGGCCTTCCGGCACGTCCAGCACCGTGAAGCCGGCGCGGCGCAGGAGCTTCATGGGTTCCTGTTTGATCTTCTGGCCGTGCTGCATGGAGCAGGCGGAATGATAGGCCAGCCGCAGGCCGCCTTTGGCTGCGGGCAGATCGAGGCCGCTCAGGAATTCGGTGATGTCCTTCGCCTTGGCGCTGATGGCTTTCGCCTTTTCCGCATAGGCCGGATCGAGGCGCAGCATGTGGCCGTAATCCTTGATGGTGGTGCCGCAGCCCGAGGCGGTGACGACGACGGCGTCGACATCCGCCTTGGTCCACTGATCGACCGAGCGGCGGGCGCGGTCCAGCGCATCATGTTCCTTGCCCATGTGGTGCGTGAGCGAGCCGCAGCAGCTCTCCTCGCCCGCCACCACCACGTCGAAACCAAGCCGCGTCAACAGCCTGATGGTTGCGGCGTTGATGCCGGGGTCGAGGACGCTCTGCACGCAGCCCATGAGCAGCGCCACGCGGCCCTTGCCAGCGCCCTCGGCGGCATAGGTTCCGGGCTGGCCGAACGCCTCCGGCGCGGGCAGCGGCTTCGGCACCAGGCCCAGCAGCGCGGCGATCCGCTTCAGCCCCAGGGCCTGCGCCACGGGCGCCAGCGGCGAGGCCAGCCTCGCGGCAATCAGCGACAGCCGGAACAGGCCGGGCCTCGGCATGGTGAAGGCCAGCACATTGCGCAGCAGCCGCTCGAACAGCGGCCGCCGGTAGGTTTCCTCCACATGGGCGCGGGCTTCGTCGATCAGGTGCATGTAATTGACGCCGGACGGGCAGGTGGTCATGCAGGACAGGTACGAGAGGCAGCGGTCGAGATGCTTCACCGTCTCGGCGATGGCGGGCGCGCCGCTCTCCAGCATGTTCTTGATCAGATAGCTGCGGCCGCGCGGGCTGTCGAGCTCATCGCCCAGCAGCACATAGGTGGGGCAGGTGGCGGTGCAGAAGCCGCAATGCACGCATTTGCGCAGAATGGTGTTGGCCTCGGCGATGCGCGGCGTTGCGAGCTGTTCGGCGGTGAAGGCGGTCTGCATCAGAACTCCCGGTACATGCGGCCAGGATTGAGAATGTGGCGCGGGTCGAAAGACTCCTTCACCCGCTGGCTAAGGGCGGCGAGCGCCGCCGCCTGCGGCTCGAACACCGGCACCGCGGCGCGGACGGCCTGCGGCGCGCGGATCAGCGTGGCGTGGCCGCCGCTCATGGCGCTGCGAATGGCGCTGGCCGATGCGTCATCCGCGGGCGGCACTTCGAGCCAGATGAGCCCGCCCGCCCAGTCGAAGACATAGCGGATGTCCAGTTGCTCCCTGAGGCGGCGGATGATGCCGGGCGCCTCGGACGGCGCCACCGACAGCCGCCACAGCGGATGGGCGGGGCGGTTCACGAACAGCGTGCCATCGCGGATCGCCCGCCATTTGGCGGCCGAGCTCCGTTCGGCCATCACCTCGACGGGGCGTTTCAGCGCCATGGCCAGCTGGTCACGCCGGTAGGCGACGGAGGGTGCAATGCCTTCGAGCAGCAGGTAGACCGCCTCGCCCGGAATGAAGGCCGCCGCCGACACCTCGCAGGAGGATTGCATGGCGAGGCTCATGAGATGCACCGCTTGCGTATCATCAAGCCCGGTCAACACCACGGTTTCCTCGGTCTCGGGGGCGGGCAGCACTTTCAGGATCACCGCCGTCATGGCGGCGAGCGTGCCGTAGGCGCCGGTGAGGAGCTTCGGCAGGTCATAGCCGGTGACGTTCTTCACCACCCGCGCGCCGGCCTTGAAAGCGCTGCCGCCGCCGGTGACGCCGCGCAGGCCGAGGATATGGTCACGCAGCGCGCCGGCCTTGATGCGGCGGGGCCCTGAAAGATTGCAGGCCATTAGCCCGCCCACCGTGCCGCTGTGCGGGGCTCCCAGCAGCGCCGACCAGTCGGGCGGCTCGAAGGCCAGCTGCTGGCGGTGAGCCGCAAGCAGGTCCTCGATGTCGGCAAGCCTGGTGCCCGCGCCGGCCTCGAGGATCAGCTCTTCCGGCTCATAGGCAATGACGCCGGAGAAGCCTGAAAGATCGAGCGTGGCGGCCGTCTGCACCGGCCGGCCGAGGCCACGCCGGGTGCCGGTGCCGATCACCTCGAAGGGCGCCGCGGCGGAAGCGATGATCTCCGCCAGCTCGCTTTCCGAGGAGGGTTTCACGGCGCCGGACATCAGAATCTCGGAATCTCGGCAAACGGCAATTGCCCGCCGCGCACATGCATGCGGCCAAGCTCGGCGCAGCGGTGCAGGACCGGGAACACCTTGCCGGGATTGAGCAGGCCTTGCGCATCGAAGGCGCATTTGACGCGCATCTGCTGGGCGAGATCGGCCTCTGAGAACATCTCCGGCATCAGGTCGCGCTTTTCGATGCCGACCCCGTGCTCGCCGGTCAGCACGCCGCCCACCTTGACGCAGAGGCGCAGGATATCGGCGCCGAAAAGCTCGGCGCGTTCGAGTTCATCGGGGTCATTGGCATCATAGAGAATGAGCGGGTGCAGATTGCCGTCGCCGGCGTGGAACACATTGGCGACGCGCAGGCGGTGGCGGACGGAAAGCTCCGCCATGCCTTTCAGCACGTCCGGCAGGCGCTTTCGCGGAATGGTGCCGTCCATGCAGAGATAGTCCGGCGAAATGCGCCCCACGGCAG
>DAISVW010000103.1:583-7841 GCA_036826695.1 Aestuariivirga sp. | reverse complement strand
GAAGGCGGTTTCCGCCGCCTTGAGCTCCCGCTCCAGGGTCACGGGTGTGCGATGCAGGGCGATCATCTGACGGAGGCCTGTGCGGGCGTCAGCTTGTGCAGCCCCGCGCCCAAGGAACCATTCGTTCAGCCGTCTCGCCTGGGTCTCGAGCCTCTTCAACAGTGGACCCGATCCCTGATCGATCAAATGGTCACGCAGAGCGACCGCGTCAAGCCCGGTTTCCAGCGCCGCGCGGTCAATCATCAGGCCACGCAGCGCGTCAAGCTCGGGCACGGTGATTTCGAGGCTGGCGAAATCGTCGAGGAACTCGTGCAAGAGCTCGGGATGGTTGACCAGGCTGAGCAGGATCATCCGCTCCCGCCGCTCGGCGCCCGTCTGGAAGCCCCGCTGGGAGGCCAGCTGCTTCAGCTGGGCGGTGGGCGGCTGCGGCACGTCCCACGGCCGGGCGAAAGGCTTGCCACCGCGCCTTCCGGTCATGCCCTGCATCTGGCGGAGACCGCCAGGACGCCGCTGAGCGCTCGCTGGCTGGAAAAGTGCACGGGTCCGCCCGGCAAACTCCGCAAGATAATGTTTCTTCACAACATCGTCATTTATCATATTGATAACGCTTCTTAATTCTCTCTCGAACTGAGCCCGCCGCTCGGGCGTCGCACGATCATTCTGGTTCAGCGCCCGCTGCCACAGCATGTCGGAGAGCGGCTGCGAGGCGGCGATCACTGCCCGAACGGCCTCGGCCCCTTGCGCCTTCAGAAGGTCGTCCGGGTCTTGTCCCTCGGGCAGCAGCGCGAAGCGCAGCGAGTGGCCGGGCTCGAGCAGCGGCAAGGCCAGGTCCAAGGCCCGGTAGGCAGCCTTGAGGCCGGCCTGGTCACCGTCGAAGCACAGGATGGGCTCGGGCGCCTGCTTCCAGAGCAGGCCCAGCTGATCTTCGGTCAGCGCTGTGCCGAGTGGGGCCACCGCCTGCGGCAATCCGGCGCGGTGCATGGCGATGACATCGATATAGCCCTCGACCGCGATGATCTGGCCCCGCTCGTGGGCAGCGGCCCGCGCCTTGTCGAGGTTGTAGAGTACTGCGCCTTTGTGGAAGAGCGGGGTCTCCGGCGAGTTCAGATATTTGGCGGGAACGTCCTTGGACATGGCCCGACCGCCAAAGGCGATCACCCGTCCCCGCGGTTCGCGGATCGGGAACATCACCCGGTCACGGAACCGGTCGTAGGCGACGGGGATATCCGCGCCCGAAATCACGAGGCCCGCCTCCGCCATCTGCGCCACGTCGACGCCTTTGTCGGCGAGGTGGCTACGGAGAGCCGACCGGTCGTCGGGGGCATAGCCGAGGCGGAACTCCTTCTGGATGGCAGGCGACAGCTGCCGGTCGGCCAGATAGCCGCGGGCCCGGCTGCCGCGTGCCGCCTGCAATTCAGCCTCAAAGAACTTCGCTGCCATTTCCATGATATCATAAAGGCTTGCGCGTTCCTCCTCGCGCTTGATCTCAGCTTCACTCAATTGCGGCATGGCCAACCCGGCCTCAGCCGCCAGGCGCTCCACGGCCTCGCCAAAGCCCATGCCTTCCTTCTCGACCAGGAAGGTGAAAATGTCGCCCGAGGCCTTGCAGCCGAAGCAGTAATAACGGCCCTTGCGATCCTCGACATGAAAGGACGGCGTCTTTTCACCATGGAACGGGCAGCAGGCCCAGTAGTCACCCTTGCCCGGATTGGACTTCCGGCGGTCCCACGCCACCTTGCGGCCGACCACCGAGGAGATGGTCACCCGGTTGCGAATGTCTTCCAGAAAGGATGGCGGAACGCGCATATCGGATTGATAGCAGCAGCGGTCGGAGATGTCATGGCGGCGATCACCGCTTGATCCGGCGGCGGCTTGCCTCCAAACTGATAGCCACCGATCTGCGTCAATCACAGGAGACCGTCCATGCCTATTGTCTACACCGCCCACGCCACCTCAACCGGAGGCCGTGACGGCCACGGCAAGACTGATGACGGCAAGCTCGACCTCAACCTGTCACTGCCCAAGGAGATGGGCGGCGATGGCAAGGGGGTTAATCCGGAGCAACTTTTCGCTGTCGGCTATTCCGCCTGCTATCTCGGCGCGGTCAAATTCGTCGCTGGCAAGGAGAAGGTCACCATTGCCCCGGACTCCTCCGTGACCGCCCATGTCGGTGTGGGCCCGCGCGAGGATGGTGGCGGCTTCGGCCTCGAGGTGACGCTCGACGTGAAACTCCCCGGTGTCAGCAAGGCCCAGGCCGAGGACATCACCACCAAGGCCCATGTGGTGTGTCCCTATTCCCACGCCACCAAGGGCAACATCAAGGTTACCACGAGGATCGTCTGATGCTTCGGAGAGGCCGGCGCTTGGAGAGCGTTGCGGGGTCTAGCCCAGCAAGGATTTGACGATGCCGCCGGCCTTAGCCATGTCGAGCTGGCCCGCGTAGCGCGCCTTGAGCTCAGCCATCACCTTGCCCATGTCCTTGACACTCGTGGCGCCTACCGCACCGATCACTGACGCAACCGCGGCTTTGGCTTCCTCATCGGTCAACTGCTTCGGCATGAATGACTGGATGACGGCGATTTCATCACGCTCGCTCTGGGCCAGCTCCGGACGGCCGCCCTGCTCATAGGCGGCGACGGAATCCTGGCGCTGCTTCACCATCTTGGCGAACAGGTCCTGCAGGCCCGAATCGGCGGTCAGTGCCGAATCATGGCCGTCGGTGCGGGCGGTGATGTCCTTGTCCTTGATGGCGGCCTGCATCAGCCGCAACGTGCCGAGGCGCTTCTTGTCGCCCGCCTTCATCGCCTCTTTCACCGCCGCCGAAATGTCGTCGCGCAGGGCCATTTGCTCGCTCCTCTTGAGGATAACCGCTCGCCATGTAGGCGCTCATAGCCCGCGCCGCAACCTTGACGGCCCCCGCCCCTTCCCTTAACCAGCCGCAAATTCCCGGAGACAACCATGCCGACCGCCAAGAAGCCTGCCAGGGCAAAGACCGCCGCACGACTGGCCATAGGTACATGGGAGGCGCCCCGCACCACCGCTCTTCTGGTTCTGGCGGACGGTACGGTGATCGAGGGCCACGGCGGCGGCGCCGAGGGCGAGGCGGTGGGCGAGGTTTGCTTCAACACCGCCATGACCGGCTACCAGGAAGTGCTGACCGACCCCTCCTATGCCGGGCAGATCGTCACCTTCACGTTTCCCCACATCGGCAATGTCGGCACCAACGACGAGGACATCGAGACCACCAATCTGGCAGCCTCCGCCGGCGTGGTCGGCTGCATCGTCAAGGAGCCCATCACCGAGCCCGCCAACTACCGCTCGGCCAAACATTTCGACAAATGGCTGAAGGCCCGCAACATCATCGGCCTTTCGGGCATCGATACTCGCGCACTCACCGCCCGCATCCGCGAGAGGGGCATGCCGAACGGCGTCATAGCGCATCATGCGCGCGGCAAGTTCGATCTGAAGAAGCTCAAAGCCATGGCGGACGCCTGGCCGGGTCTCCTGGGCCTCGACCTCGCCAGGGAAGTGTCGCTCACCCAGCGCCTGCGCTGGGACGAAACGCTGTGGGACTGGAACAAGGGCTATGAGCGGGTCCCGGGAGGCCGCTACAAGGTGGTCGCGCTCGATTATGGTCTCAAGCGCAACATCCTGCGCTGCCTCACGGCGGCGGGTTGCGACGTAACCGTGGTGCCCGCCGCCACCAAAGCCGAGGACATTCTGGCCATGCAGCCGGACGGCGTGTTCCTGTCCAACGGCCCCGGCGACCCCGCCGCCACCGGCGAATATGCCGTTCCCGAAATCCGCAAGCTGGTGGCCTCCGGCAAACCGGTCTTCGGCATTTGCCTCGGCCATCAGATGCTGGGCATCGCGCTGGGCGCCAAGACCGTGAAGATGCACCAGGGCCACCATGGCGCCAACCATCCGGTCAAGGACTTCACCACCAACAAGGTGGAGATCGTATCCATGAACCACGGCTTCGCGGTGGATCGCGCCTCGCTGCCGGCGGGCGTCGTTGAAACCCACATCTCGCTGTTCGATGGTTCGAACGCCGGCATCGCGCTCAAGGACAAGCCGGTGTTCTCCGTGCAGCACCACCCGGAGGCCTCTCCCGGCCCGCAGGACAGCCATTACCTGTTCCGCCGCTTCACCCACTACATGGAACAGGCGAAGGGCTGATGTCCTTCGCGGAACTCGATCATCTCTGCCGCCGCCTCGAAGCGATCAGGCATGCCCAGGCCATGCTGGGCGTCGATGAGGCGGTGAACATGCCGGAAGGCGGCGGCGAAAAACGCGCCGAAGCGATGAGCGTCATCGCCGCCATGGCCCATGAAATGGCGTCGGCCCCGCACATCGCCGAATGGATCGCCAAGGCCGAATCCGAAGACCTCGACCAGGACCAGAAGGCGGCGGTTGCCGAATTCAAGCGCGGCTACATCAACCGGACCTGTCTCACGTCTGAATTCGTCGCCCGCCAGGTCAGTGCCTCAATGCGCTGTGAGCAGCTGTGGCGGCAGCTTCGGGCGAGGAACGACTGGGCGGACTTCCTCCCCTCTTTCGAAAATGTCGTGGCCCTTGCCCGCGAGGAAGCCCAGCGCCGCGCCGAGGTCCTGAAGCTCTCGCCCTATGACGCGATGGTCGAGCAATATGACCCCGGAAGCCGCGTGGCCGACATCGCCAGCGTGTTCGCCGATCTCAAGGCCATCCTCAAAGGCTTCATTCCGGAAGCCATCGAAGCGCAGGCGCGGCGGCGCGCCCGCCACCCCCGCAAGCCGTTCAACGGCCCCTTCCCCATCGAGAAGCAGAAGGCGCTGGGACTTGAACTGATGAATGCCGTTGGTTTCGATTTCAACCACGGCCGGCTCGATGTGTCGCACCATCCGTTCTGCGGCGGCGTTCCCTCGGACGTGCGCATGACGACGCGCTACCGCGAGGATGAGTTCCTGTCCTCCCTCATGGGCATCCTGCATGAGACCGGCCACGGGCTTTATGAACAGAACCTGCCGCATGATCTCGCCCACTGGCCCAGCACCAGCGCGCGCGGCATGGCGATGCATGAGAGTCAGAGCCTGTTTCAGGAAATGCGGCCGGAATTCTGGCGTTTCGCGCTTCCCAGAGCCCGCGAAATTCTCGCGCTTGAGGACGTGTCGGTTGAGGACCTGCTGTCCCATGTGCACCACGTCGAGCGCGGCTTCATCCGTGTGGATGCCGACGAGGCCACCTATCCCCTGCATGTGATCCTGCGTTTCGAAATCGAGCTGGAACTGGTGACGGGCCAGCTCGCGCCGAAGGACGTGCCGGAGGTCTGGAATGCCAAGATGCAAGACAATCTCGGGCTTTCAACCGCCGGCAACTACAAGGACGGCCCGATGCAGGACGTGCACTGGCCATCGGGCGCCATCGGCTATTTCCCAAGCTACACGCTGGGCGCCATGATGGCGGCGCAGCAATGGGCGGCGGTGGAACGGGCCATTCCCGACGCCGCGGAACAAGTCGCGCGCGGCGATTTCTCTGCCATCAACGGCTGGCGCAAGACGAACATCTGGTCGAAGGCCTCGCGCTTCTCGACCCCGGAGATCATGATCCAGGCCACCGGCGAAGCGCTGAACGCCAGGTACTTCGAAGACCACCTGAAGCGGCGCTATCTCAGTTAGCAGGCCTCTCCGCCCGCCTCAGGATCAGCTGCGCCGCGATAAGCAGCACGAATGAGGTGATCAGCACCACAGACCCGACAGCGTTGATCTCCGGCGTCACGCCGCGGCGGATCGAGGAGAAGATGTAGATCGGCAGCGTCACATCCGGACCCGCCACGAAATAGGCGATGATGAAATCCTCGAACGAGAAGGTGAAGGCCAGCAGGAAGCCGGCCAGGATCGACGGCGCCAGCAGCGGCAGCACCACCTGACGGAAAGTGCCGAGCGGCGTTGCGTAAAGATCTTCCGAGGCTTCGACCAGGCTGCGGTCCATGCCCTGGAGCCTGGCCCGCACCAGCAGCGCCACCACGGCCGTGTTGAACAGCACATGCGCGGCGATCACCGCCCAGGCGCCCATTTCCAGGCGCATCCGCAGAAGTGGATTGCCCGCGTCAAACACCGAGACGAAGGCAATCAGCGTTGAAATGCCGATGACGATGCCCGGCACCATGATGGCGATGTAGATCAGCGCATCAAAGCCCGCGCGCGTCCAGCCGCCCACCCGTTCAAGGCCAAGCGCGGTCAGCGTGCCGATGACGGCCGAGAGCACGGCGTTGACGAGCGCGATGTAGAGGCTCGTTGTCAGCGCCTCCATGATCAGCGGATTGGCGAAGGCCTTGGCGTACCAATCAAGCGAGAAACCCTGCCAGACCATCGCCTGCTTGCCGGCATTGAAGCTGCCGGCCACGATGAAGGCGATGGGCGCATAAAGAAACACATAGATCAGGATGGCGTAGAGGCGCATCGGCTAGACCAGCGCCACGCGCCGCTGCCCGGACTTGCCAAGCACGAAGCGCATGTAGAGGAAGATGGTCAGGAACATGATGGCCACCAGCGCCACCGAAACCGCGGCGCCGAACGGCCAGTTGCGTGACTGCAGGAAAAGGTCAACCAGCGCATTGCCGATGAAGAACACCTTGCCGCCGCCCAGATATTGCGGAAGGATGTAGTCACCCATCAGCAGGATGAACACCAGCATCGAACCGGTGGCCACACCCGGCAGCGCCAGCGGCAGCGTGACCTGGAAAAAGGTCCTGACCGGGGTTGCGCCCAGGTCGGCGGAGGCTTCCAGCAGGCGCTTGTCGAGCTTTTCGAGCGACACATAGATCGGCGGCACCATCAGCGGCAGATAGCCATAGACCGCGCCGATCAGCACCGCCCAGGGCGTGTTGATGATGCGGAAATCCGGAAATCCGAGATAGGCCAGCCAGGCCGGAACGCCCTTGGCGCCGAGCAGCATGATCCAGGCGTAATAGCGCAGAAGCTGGCTGGTCCAGAACGGCGCCATCACCAGCACGAGCAGCGTCACCCGCCAGCGTGGATCGCATTTGACGGCCAGAAAGTAAGCCATCGGAAAGGCAATCACCGCGGTGAGCAGCGTGCCCACCGGCGCCAGCGTGAGGGTGTTGAAGAAGGCTTTGCCGCGCGCCGGCAGGTTCAGATAATTGTCGAAGGTGAAGGCAGGCGCATAGCCGCCGGCGGGTGCGCGCTCGCCAAACGAGAACAAGAGTATCCCCGCCAGCGGCGCCAGCAGCATCACCACGAGCAACACCGCCGCCGGCGCG
>DAISVW010000103.1:0-573 GCA_036826695.1 Aestuariivirga sp. | reverse complement strand
GGAGCAGCGCGGGCAAAAGTTGCGGGCGTGGCTATGATGAGGCCAAGGCAAGGCCCCGGTCCGTCACCGCGGGCAAACGCCGGGGTGACGGCAGCCGGGGGTCTCCGTCAGGCCGCTTTGAAGCGGGCCATGATTTCGGCGCGCAGCGGGTTGGTGAGCGTGGCGGCGGCGCCGAATTCGAGCGGCGCCAGCGCCTCCGCCGCCGGGTAAAGCACGGGATTTTCCAGCATCTCCTTCGGCACCAGCTTGTTCGTGCGCGAGTCAGTCGATGGATAGCCGTGCGCCTGCACTTCAATCGCATTGATTGCAGGCGTGAGGATGAAGTCGAGGAAAGCATAGGCTGCGTCCGGGTTCGGCGCGTCCTTGGTGATGGCGTAGAAGTCGCTCCAGATCTCGCCGCCCTCCCTGGCCAGCACATAGACGCACTCCGGCATGTCGCGCTGCCGCTGCACGGCCGCCCGTTGCCGATCTGGCACTCGAGCGGGCACGCCTCGCCGGCGAAGCCGTAGTTGCACGTGCACACGCCCTCGGCGCACCGCCTGCACCACGCCTCGAACCTGCGCTACCTCGACG
>DAISVW010000102.1:0-7854 GCA_036826695.1 Aestuariivirga sp. | reverse complement strand
CCACACTTCGAAATCTTAACTGCCGCTGGCCTTTGCGTTCGGCATTGCTGCTCTTTACTTCATTGTGGGGGCGGGCGCCCGGCCTTTCCGGGTTCACGCCCCATCAGGCCGTTGCGGAGGCGGAAATCGTTGAGAGCCGCCTATTGCGGTTCGAGGCCACGCCAACGGGAGAGATTGTGGTGGTCGATGCTGAGACCGGCAAGGTCATCGCCAATGCCGGCCGCGAAGGTTTCATTCCTGGCGTGCTGCGCGGTCTCAACCGCATGCGCCGCACTGCCGAGGCCGATCTCTCGCATGCCTGGCGGCTCGACTCGCTTGGCAATGGCCAGCTGATGCTGACCGACACGGCGACAGGCGTAAGCCTCGATCTCAACGCCTATGGCCGGGCCAATGCCCGGGTCTTTACCGAGTACCTTGCACACAGAGGAGAAAACAGCTGATGCTCAATCCCTTCGCTCCCGCCGGCACCCAGGAGGTGATGTGCACCGTGCACGTGGTCAACACCTTCGAAAGCCTCGCTGCCCATGTCGAACTCGACGATGGCGTCACCGTGGAACCTGGCGACGAAGTGCTGGTTCACGGCAAGCCGATCATCGTGCCCTACGGCGAATCAGCCATCGAGCGCCGCAAGGCCACCATCACCCGCGCCAACTGGCTCGAACGCAAAAGGGTGAAGATGACGGGCGATCTCGAATTCATGGAACTTCTGGAATTCAGCTTCTCGGGGGATGAGCTATGACCATTGAAAATCTCGGTATCAGACCGGCGGACACGCTGGCCAAGGCGCAGGAATCAACCGTACTGAGCCCGCGCTTCTACACGACTGACTACAAGGCGCTAGACAGCCTCGATGTGACGCCCGTCCGCAAGGAATGGGACGCGCTCATCGCGGAGATGCAAAGCGACCCCAACAAGACCCATTTCAAGCGCAATGCCGAGTGGGATCATGTAACGCTCGAGAGCATGCCGGAAGGCCTGCGCAAGGAATTCGTCGACTTTCTCGTAAGTTCGCTCACCGCGGAGTTCTCCGGCTGCGTGCTCTACGCGGAAATGCGCAAGCGCGGCACCAACCCGGACATGTGCGAGCTGTTCCGTCTCATGAGCCGGGATGAATCCCGCCATGCCGGCTTCATCAACGACACGCTGAAGGACTTCAAGATCGGCGTCGATCTCGGCTTTCTCACCAAGACAAAGAAATACACGTTCTTCAAGCCCAAGTTCATCTTCTACGCGACCTATCTTTCCGAGAAGATTGGCTATGCCCGCTACATCACCATTTACCGGCATTTGCAGCAGCATCCGGAGCGGCGCATCCATCCGATCTTCAAGTGGTTCGAGAAATGGTGCAATGACGAGTTCCGCCATGGCGAGGCTTTCGCGCTCATCATGCGGGCGCACCCGGAACTCCTCAGCGGTCTCAACAAGCTGTGGGTGAAGTTCTTCCTGCTCGCAGTGTTCGCCACCATGTATGTGCGTGACCATCAGCGGCCACATTTCCACGCCGCGCTCGGCATCGACCCGAACGATTATGGCTACAAGGTCTTCAAGATCACCTCCGAGATCTCGCGCCAGGTGTTCCCGCTGGAACTGGACATCGACAATCCTGCCTTCTTCGCCGGGCTCGAACGGCTGCAGCGGATCAATGAACGCGCGGCGCGCTGGCAGAAGCAGGGCGGCCTCGCCAGGCTGCTGGCCAAGCCGGTGACGGCGGTCACGGCCGGCTGGACGATGCTCCGGCTGTACATGATCCCCGCCAAGACCAACGAACTGCCGGGCAATGTCCGGCTGGCGCCGACCTGGTGACCGGCCGCCGATGAGCTACCTGCTGCCCATGGCCTTCGCGCTTTTCCTCTGGTGGTTCTCCACCGGGCTGATTTTCTATCTCGATCAGCTGCCGGTGCGCACCTTCAAGTGGACCATGACGGGGGCCACGGCGGTCCTGGCGGCCGCTCTCTGCGCGATCTGGATCACCAGCGAGGACGGATCGCTTCTTGCCGTCTACGCGGCCTTCACCGCGGGGCTCCTCGCCTGGGGCTGGCAGGAGGCGAGCCTCTACACCGGCTTCGTCACCGGTCCGCGCAAGCATGCCTGCCGGCCAGGCTGCAACGGCTGGAGGCATTTCGGCCATGCCATCGCCGTCAATCTCTGGCACGAGATCGCCATCATCGTGGTGGCGCTGGTCATCCTGGCTCTGACCTGGAACAGCGACAACCTCTGGGGCCTCTGGGCCTATCTCCTGCTCTGGGCGATGCATCTGAGCGCCAGGCTCAACGTGTTCCTCGGGGTTCGGAACGTAAGTGAGGAATTCGTGCCGCCGCACATGGACGTTCTGAAGAGCTTCCTCACCCGTAAACCGATGAACCTGCTGTTTCCGTTCTCGATCACGGCGGCGACGGCCGGAGCCATCCTGCTCTTCCAGCAGGCATTGGCGGCGTCCACCCCCGAAGCGCAGGCCGGCTATGCGCTTCTGGCCGCCCTGGCCGGTCTGGCAGTCATCGAGCACTGGCTGTTGATGCTGCCGCTGCCGGTTGAGAGACTCTGGCAATGGAGCCTTCCCCACCGGTCCGGCGCGGCAAAATCGCGCAAATCCGTTCCGCCCCGTTTCGACTATATCGCCCTGGAAACCAAACCCACGCCCTAGATCAATCTGGCTCCCATGCCGTCCCGAGAGGTCAAAATGGACTACGAAAGCTTCTTCAAGTCGGAACTTGAGCAACTCCGCAACGAGGGACGCTACCGCGTATTCGCCGATCTGGAACGCAAGGCCGGGCAGTTCCCGCGCGCCACTCACCATGGCGCTGGAAAGAAGGACATCACGGTCTGGTGCTCGAATGACTATCTCGGCATGGGACAGAACCCGAAGGTCATCGCCGCAATGCACGAGGCGCTTGACCGTTGCGGCGCCGGCGCTGGCGGAACGCGGAACATTTCCGGCACCAACCATTATCATGTCGAACTGGAGCAAGAACTGGCCGACCTCCACGGCAAGGAATCAGCCCTGCTGTTCACCTCCGGTTATGTCTCGAACTGGGCGGCGCTCGGAACGCTTGCCAGCGCCATTCCCAACTGCATCGTTTTCTCCGACGCCGGCAACCATGCCTCGATGATCGAAGGTATCCGGCACAGCCGCGCCGAGCGGCACATCTTCAGACACAATGATATGGCGGATCTCGAGCGCCTGCTCAAGGCGGCGGACCCCGCGCGTCCCAAGTTGATAGCCTTCGAGTCCGTGTATTCGATGGACGGCGACATCGGTCCGATCGCGGAAATATGCGACTTGGCCGAACGCTACAACGCCATGACCTATCTCGATGAGGTTCATGCGGTTGGCATGTACGGCCGGCGCGGCGGCGGCATTGCCGAACGTGAAGGCCTGATGGACCGTCTCACGGTCATCGAGGGAACGCTGGGCAAGGCGTTCGGCGTGGTCGGAGGCTACATCACGGGTTCGGCGCCGCTCTGCGATTTCGTGCGGAGTTTTGCCTCGGGCTTCATCTTCCCCACCGCCTTGCCGCCCGCCGTGGCGGCCGGTGCCACTGCCTCCATCCGGCACCAGAAGACGAGCGAGGTCGCGCGGATGCGCCACAAGGAGCGCGTTGCCAAGCTGCGGCGCAAGCTTGATCAGGCGGGAGTGCCTTACATGGCGAATTCCAGCCATATCGTGCCGGTGATGGTCGGCGATGCCAAGAAATGCAAATGGATCAGCGACATCCTTCTGGAGCGTTACGGTATCTATATCCAGCCCATCAACTACCCGACCGTGCCGCGCGGCACAGAGCATTTGCGCATAACGCCGAAGCCGTTGCATTACGATGCCGACATGGAACATCTGGTGGCCGCGCTCTCCGAATTGTGGTCGCAATGCGCGTTGGCCCGCGCGGTTGCCTAGGCGCCTGGTGATCCCCCGCAGCGCGGCCGCGTAAGAAGAGCTTCTGATGGGAGGCCGTGCAATGTTGCAATGGATCTTGCTCTGGGTCGTCGCTGCTGTCCTGTTCCTTGTCATCGACATGGTCTGGCTGCTGTGGCTGGGGCGCAGCATCTATGTGTCGGAGATCGGCGAAATCCTTCGTCAGCCGCCGAATTTTTCAGCCGCCGCTGCCTTCTATGTCCTCTACGTAAGCGGCTTGATGATCATGGTCATCTGGCCCGCCGTCCAGGCGCAGTCGGTCTCCCAGGCGCTCATCCGTGGCGCAATTCTCGGCCTCATCGCCTATGGGACCTATGACCTTACCAATCTGGCCGTGATGAAGGGCTTCACCACCAGGATCGCCATCATCGACATGATCTGGGGCACGGTGCAGACGGCCAGAGTCACGGCATTGACAGTAGGCGTAGCGAGCAGGTTTCTGGGCAGATAACGGCCATCCGCAGGGAAATCCCGTGCATCATCTGCATTGGCACAGGTGGTGGGCCCACCAGGACTCGAACCTGGAACCAGACGGTTATGAGCCGTCAGCTCTAACCATTGAGCTATGGGCCCCACCGGGCCGGATGGCTACAGCAATTCTTGTCCACATGCTATAGGCTCATGGCCATGCAGCATGACCTCACACCCGAAGCCGCCGTGGAGCGGCTGATCATTCTCTACGAGGAAGCCACCGGCCACCTGCGGCAATGCCTCGAGCGCTATTTCGACACCCGCCAGCCGCCCTCGCCCGAGCAGCGGCAGCGCTTCCGCTACCCAGAACTGCGCGTCGACTACCGGGGCGGCGGCATCCAGCCGCGCATCGCCCGCGCCTATGCCAAGTTCCAGGGACCGGGCAGCTATGCCACGACCGTCACTCATCCGGAGCACTTCAGCCGCTATCTGGTGGAGCAACTTCGCTATCTGGTGAAGGACTATGGTGCTGAAATCTCCGTTGCGCCGTCAGGCCAGGAAATCCCCTATCCCTATGTTCTGGAACACGGCGACGATCTCGGCCGCAACGATGTGACGGCGGCAGAGCTGGCGCTCCACTTCCCGGCGCCCCGTCTGGCTCTGGTCGGGGACGAGGTGGCGGATGGGCTTTGGAAAAGCCCGCCCGGCGAGCCTTTGCCGCTTGCCCTGTTCGATGCCGTACGGATTGATTACTCGCTGAAACGCCTGCAGCACTATACCGGCACCAGCTGGCGCGCTGTGCAGCCGTGGATCCTGCTCACCAACTACCACAGGTATGTCGACCAGTTCGTCAAATGGGGCCTCGCCCAACTTGCTGCCGACAGCCCATTCGTAGCTCTCGATCTGCCGGGTGGCGGCCGCGTCACGCGCGGCATGAGCGCCACGGAGTCGGCGGACATCATCGCCGGGTCGCAGTGGCACCGCTACCAGATGCCTGGCTATCACCTGTCTCGCGGCGACGGGCAGGACGGCATCACCCTCATCAACATCGGCGTCGGGCCGTCGAACGCCAAGAACATCACCGATCATCTGGCGGTGCTCAGGCCGCATTGCTGGCTGATGGTCGGCCATTGCGGGGGCCTGCGCCAGAGCCAGCGCATCGGCGACTATGTGCTGGCCCATGGCTATCTGCGGCAGGACCGCATTCTGGATGCGCTGGTTCCACCCGAAATCCCCATTCCGGCCCTCGCCGAGGTGCAGGTGGCGCTGCAGGAGGCCGCCGCGCAGGTCACCGGCGAGCGCGGCGATGCGCTGAAGGAGCGGCTTCGTACCGGCACGGTCGTCACCAATGACGACCGTAACTGGGAACTGCGCTGGAGCCAGGAATTGCGCCGCATCAACCTCTCCCGGGCAATCGCCGTCGACATGGAATCGGGGACCATCGCCGCTCAGGGTTACCGGCTGAGGGTGCCTTATGGCACGCTGCTCTGCGTTTCGGACAAGCCCCTGCATGGCGAAATCAAGCTGCCGGGCGCTGCCAACGCCTTTTATGACCGGGCGGTGGGCGAACACCTGCTGATCGGGATCGAGACCATCGCCCGGCTGCGCGGGCATCTGGGCCAGCTCCATTCACGAAAGCTCAGAAGCTTTGACGAGCCGCCGTTCCGCTGATGCCGCATTGGCGCCGTATTCGCGGTTTCAAACGCTTCGCGATAAGGGAGATTTGCAATGCACCGTTTTTTCCTTGCCGCTGCCGGGCTAGACGGCCTGCTCGCAGTCGCCCCACCTGTACTTGCTGATGAGGTTCGCAAGCGCCGCACCAATAAGCTCTCTGGCCACGGTGAAACGAGAATGGTCCCCGACCTGGCCTTCGTCACGTCTGGCGTGTTGAGCCAGGGCGCCACCGCGGCAGAGGCGCTGTCCGTCAACACCAAGACGATGAATAGCCTGTTCGCGGCGCTGAAGGACGCCGGTATCGCCGAGAAGAATATCCAGACCTCGAGTTTCTCCGTGCAGCCGCGCTATGATTTCAACAATGGCACCGCGCCGCCGAAGCTGGTTGGCTACGAGGTTTCGAACACCGTCACCGTTACGGTGCATAAGCTTGCCGATCTCGGCCCCCTGCTCGACAGCCTGGTGAGCGCGGGATCAAACCAGATCCAGGGCATCGGCTTCCAGGTCTCTGAACCGAATGCGGCGCTCGATGCGGCGCGTCAGCTGGCGGCGGCGGACGCCACCCGCAAGGCCAAGGTCTATGCCGCGGCCATGGGCGTCGATCTTGGTAAGGTGGTCTCGATCAGCGAGGGCGGTGTCCAGCAGCCACAACCTCCGCTGCTGCGCTCCGGGCCGATGATGGCTGATGCCGCCTCGGCGCCTGTGCCGGTCGCGGCCGGGGAACAGGCGCTGTCCATTGACGTTACGGTGACCTGGGAAATCCGCTGAGCCGGGGACTGGCGCCCGGCAAATCCACGCTCACGCGACCCCGGGTCAGAAACGGCGTGACCGGCGGTGTGGCGGCTGGTCGTCATCCTCCTCATCGATATGAAAATGATGCAGGACACGATGGTAGACGGGGAGCAGCATCAGCCCCGCGATGGCGAACAGCAGCAGCCCGGAAGCAATCGCATAGAATGACGCGAACAGCTTTCCGCCGGTGTTGTTGAGCGGAGTAAGCGGTCCCATGCCCGAAAGGATCATCGAGGCATTGGCGAAGGCATCGATCCAGCTCATGCCCTCGAAGTACATGTAACCGCCGGTGCCGAGCAGCAGCGACAGAACGACCACCGCCAGCGCCCAGCGGGCATTGCGGCTCAATCTGCTGTAGAAGACCCGGCGGCTGGCCAGAGGCTCCGCCCGCTTTTCGAACTTGTAAAGCCGCCGCATGCTAACCTGTCCGCACCCCCCGCAATTGATCTTCCTCAAGGCGGAAGTTCTTAGCCTGTCGTGGTATTCTTGCAACAAGAAGGAGATGTCCACATGAAGCGACTGAGCCATGATACGAGAATTCTGGTGACTGACGGGGGCCGCGCCACGGTCTTCCGCAACGCGGGCCAGGCCGGCCGCCCGAGCCTCGAATCCCTGAAAACCTATGGTCATGAAAACCTGCCGACCCGTGACCTCGGCACCGACAAGCCGTCACGGGTGATGGAAAGCGTGGGCACCCGCCGCTCCGCCGCCGAACAGACCGACCTGCACCAGCAGGCCGAGGACCGTTTCGTGCAGCAGATCGCCGCGGACATGGAGAAGTACCTGAAAGCCGGTGAATTCAGAGAACTGGGCGGCGTCGCGCCACCGGGGGCGCTGGGCGTCTACCGCAAGGCTGCCTCGGCGGTCCTCGCCAAGGCCACGCTGATGGAAATCAACAAGGACCTCACCAAGCACGCCCCGGACCAGGTGGCGGCCATCGTGGGGAAGGCGCTTGAAGGCGGTTGAGCCCTCGGCTATCCCGCCGCGACATGGTTGAAAAGACGCAGAACACCGATGGCCCCGCCATTCACGAGTTGTTCGCCACCCGCATCTATCGGGCCGGGAACATC
>DAISVW010000101.1:0-7854 GCA_036826695.1 Aestuariivirga sp. | reverse complement strand
CGAGGTCACCGGCGAGACCGTGGCGCTGGCCCGCCACAAGGATGGCGAGCTTCATCCCACTGACCGCAGGCAGCTTGAGCGCATCCGCACCAGGCTCGGCATGGTGTTTCAGAGCTTCAATCTCTGGCAGCACATGACGGTGCTGCAGAACGTGAGCGAGGCGCCGGTGCATGTACTGGGCTTGCCGAAAGCGGAAGCCATCGCACGCGCCGAAAAACTCCTCAACAAGGTGGGGCTCTACGACAAGCGGGACCAGTATCCGGCCTTTCTGTCGGGCGGCCAGCAGCAGCGCGCGGCAATCGCCCGCGCGCTGTGCATGGAGCCCAAGGTGATGCTGTTCGACGAGCCCACCTCGGCGCTCGACCCGGAGCTCGTCGGCGAAGTGCTGCGGGTGATCCGCGATCTGGCGGAGGAGGGGCGCACCATGCTCCTCGTCACCCATGAAATGAAGTTCGCGCGCGATGTGTCGGACCATGTGATTTATCTATACAAGGGCGTCATCGAGGAAGAGGGTCCGCCCGCCCAGGTGTTCGGCGCGCCGCGAAGCGAGCGTTGCCGGCAATTCGTGTCCGGAATTCACTGAGGGTTCCGGAACAGGAAGAGAAACGTCCAACAGGGAGCAACCATCATGAACTTCAAGAAACTACTGATCGCCGCCGCCGCGGCGCTGACGATCGGCGCGACCTCGGCCAAGGCCGAACTCGTATTCGCCACAGACACCTCGGCTTATCCGCCCTTCACATCGAAGAACGCGGCGGGTGAGTGGGAAGGCTGGGAATTCGACTTCATGAACGCGCTGTGCGCTGAAATGAACGAGAAGTGCACGATGATCGCCATCGCATGGGATGGCATCATTCCGGCTCTTCTTGAAAAGAAGATGGATGGCATCCTGGGCTCGATGTCGATCACCGACAAGCGCAAGGAAGTGATCGACTTCTCGGACATGTACTATAATTCTGCCGCTGTGATCATCGGCGCCAAGACGGGCGATCTGAATTTCTCGCCTGAGCATCTGGCGGGCAAGACGATCGGCGTGCAGGGCGCGACCATCCACCAGAACTACGTCGACAAGTATTATGTGCCGAAGGGCGCTATTTCCAAGGCCTATCAGAAGCAGGATGAGGCCAATGCCGACCTCGCCGCCGGGCGCGTCGATTACCTGATGGCCGATGGCGTGGCGCTGCGCGACTATCTGATGTCGGATGAGGGCAAGGCCTGCTGCGAGCTGAAGGGCGCTGTTCCGGACGACAAGTCGATCCTCGGCTATGGCGTGGGTGTGGGCCTCAGGAAGGAAGACACCGCGCTGCGCGACAAGATCAATGCTGCGATCAAGTCTCTCGCCGCCAAGGGCTACTTCGAGGAACTCACTAAGAAGTATGGTCTTGAAGGCTTGATGACGCTGCCCCCGAAGGGCTGACGAACACGAACGGCCGCCCCACCGGGCGGCCGTTTCAGTTTCAGCGCAGGGCATGCTTCCGGAAATCCTCAGTTTCGGAGACAAGGGCTTCGGAGACGAACTGCTCCGGGGCACGTTGTACACGCTACTCATCGCGGTGAGCGCCTATGCGCTGGGACTGTTGCTCGGCCTGCTGGGGGCTGCGGGCAAGCTCTATGGCGGCGCCGTCGCGCGGGGCATCGGCGCGGTCTACACCACCATCGGCAGATCGGTGCCGGAACTCGTGCTGATCCTGCTGCTCTATTTTGCCGGAACGCGCGGCATCAATACATTGCTGGGCTATGCCGGCTTTGGCCCGATCGAGGTGAACGCCACGCTCGCCGCCATCGTGGTCTTGGGTATCGTGCAGGGGGCCTACCACACGGAAGTCATCCGGGCTGCGATCCAGGCCGTGCCGCAAGGGCAGATCGAGGCCGGCCGCGCCTTCGGCATGAGCAGTTTCCTCATATTCCGGCGCATCGTCGGTCCAGCCATGCTGCCCAACGCCATTCCGGGCCTCTCAAACCTCTGGCTGATCGTCATCAAGGATACCGCGATCCTGGCGGTCGTCGGCAATGTGGAGTTGCTGTCGACAACCGCTTCCGCGGCCGCTTTCACAAAGCAGTATCTTCTGTTCTACCTCACCGTAGCGGTGATCTTTCTGCTGATGACCGAGGTGTCGTGCTTCCTGCTTGGCCTACTGGAACGCCGCTTCCGGCGTGGCCAGACGAGCCTGGCCTGAGGTGCCGGCATGAACTGGAGCTGGGTTCCGGAATACCTGCCGCTGCTGCTCAAAGGCCTCTGGCTCACCATACAGTTGCTGGTCTTTTCGATGATCATCGGAACGATCATCGCCATACCCGTCGGGCTGGTTCAGGTAACAGGACCCCGCTGGCTCGGCACCATCGCCAAGTGGTATTGCAAGGTCATGCGCGGCACGCCGCTGCTGGTGCAGTTGTGGCTGCTCTATTTCGGGCTGGGTTCGGTGTTCGCCGCCAACCCGGAGATCAGGCAGAGCGCCTTCTGGCCCATCCTGCGCGAGGGCTATTACTACGCCATCGTCGCTTTCTCGCTCAACACCGGTGGCTATTCGGGCGAGGTGATGCGCGGCGCGTTTCTTTCGGTTCCCAAGGGCGAACTGGAAGCCGCGCGCGCCTTCGGCATGTCGCCCTGGCAGGTGCTGCGCCGCATCTGGCTGCCGCGCGCTTTCCGCAATGTGCTGCCGACCCTGGCAGGTGAAACCGTCCTGCTGCTGAAAGCAACCCCGCTCGCTGCCACCGTCACGGTGCTCGATATCTTCGGCGTCATCCTGCGGGTGCGTCAGAACACCTACCTCACCTACGAGCCGCTGTTTCTGGCAGCGGCGCTCTACATGGTGCTCACCCTGATCATCACCCAGCTGTTCGGCCGTATCGAGGGCCAGATGCCGAGCCGCCGATGATCGAGGACATCCTCAGCCGCCACCTGCCTGAACTCGCGGCCATCCGGCGCGACATTCACGCCCATCCGGAAATGCAGTTCGAGGAAGTCCGGACTTCCGGAATCGTGGCGGCGGAACTCCAGCGCCTCGGTTTCAAGGTTACCACCGGGATCGCCAAGACGGGCGTCGTCGGCACACTGAGCAACGGCGCGTCGTCACGCGCCATCGGCATCCGGGCGGACATGGACGCGCTGCCGATCCATGAGCAGACCAACCTTCCTCATGCCTCGAGAACGCCCGGTAAGATGCATGCCTGCGGGCATGATGGCCATACGGTGATGCTGCTGGGCCTGGCGCGCTATCTCGCCGAGAGCCGCAGCTTTGACGGCACCGTGCACCTGATTTTCCAGCCCTCGGAAGAAGACCAGGGCGGGGCGCTGCGGATGATCGAGGATGGGCTGTTCAGGCGCTTTCCCTGCGACCGGGTGTTCGCGCTCCACAATCTGCCGGGCGAGCCCGAGGGCCAGATCCTGGTGAGACCGGGGCCGATCACCGCCTGCTGCGATGTGCTGACCATCGTGGTCGAGGGCGTTGCGGGGCATGGCGCGCTGCCCCATAAATCCGTCGATCCGGTCGTCGCTGCCGCCAGCCTGGTGATGGCGCTGCAAACCGTCGTCTCGCGCAACACCGACCCACATGATCCGGTGGTCGTTACCGTTGGCGCGATCAATGGCGGCTCGATGGCAACTGTCATCCCCGGCACGGTGAAACTGCTCGTTGGTATCCGCACCGTCACCGAACCAGCACGCGCGCTGGTGCTGGCCCGCATCCGCGAGCTCGTTCAGTTTCAGGCGCGCTCCCTTGGCTGCACCGCTACGGTCGATGCCGGCGTTGACAGCTGGAGCTATCCAGCCGGCTTCAACTCCGCCGAGGAGGCGGCGCTGGTGCGCGATGTGGCGCTTGAGATGGGGCAGGATCCCGCTAGGGTCGACATGCGCGGGCCCTTCATGTTCTCGGAGGATTTCTCCTTCATGCAGCGGGAGGTGCCATCCTGCTATCTCGGTCTGGGCGCCGGGCCGGGGCCGATGCTGCATGACCCGGGCTATGACTTCAACGATGCGCTGCTCGTCAAGGGCCCGGCCTTCTGGGCGCGGCTCGTCGAGAAGGCGCTGCCTCAGGCATAGGGGCCTTCGATCCCCAGCTTGCGCATCATTGCGGCGTAGCGGTTGAAGCTCTTGACCAGCGCAGGTCCATGCCGGGCAATCAGGATGTCGCGCTGCACATCCGTCACGGCGGTGGCGAGCGCCCCCCAGATCGCGGCCATGCGCTCGGCTGCGGCGCGCGCCTCGTCCATAGCGTCTCGGTTCTGCGCGGCGCGCGTGATGGTCTGGGCGGAACACTTGCCGACGCCAGCAACCGTCACCGGCCCCGCCAGCTGATAGCCTTCCGGAAGGTCACCCTTGAGGTTGGTCACTTCCCTGTAGCGGATGGCGTTCAGAATCTGGTCCACCGCCTGCTTCGCCCCCTCGACACGCGAGACATGTTCGGTGTCCGCCGCCGCATGCGGAAGAAGCTCGATGCGACCCTGATACTTCTGCCCGAGCGGCAGATAGGGCGCCATCGGCCCCGTCGCGGCGCCGTTTTCCGGGTTCACGAACAGGTCGGCGTCGATCGCGGCGTGGCGGATCTTGCCGGCCGCCATCGCCTTCCCGAGGGCGTTGGTGTCCACGCATTCGCCGCGGTCGTAATTGATGAGTATGGCGCCGTCGTTCACCTCGGCCAGCACCGCGGCGTTGACCACATTGGCATTGGCATACTTGCCTGTGGCGGCGTTGAGCGGCCCCAGTCCGGTGTGCACGGAAATCACATCGGCGCCCCGCGCCGCGGCCTCCGGCGTTGGCGCATAGACGAAGCCTTCCGACTCGATCCATTCCCTGTGCCGCGCCCTGGCATGCACCGCCACCACCATGCCGAAGGCCTGCGCCAGCTTGGCCATTTCGCGGCCGATGTTTCCATAGCCGATGATGCCGATGCGCTTACCCTCGATCTTCTCGGTCGGGAAATCCTTGAGGTCGCGGCCGGTATCGAACTGGCCGGCGGATGTGCGCCGGTGCATTTCCTCGACAGGGAGATCGGGAAGCACCTTGAGCAGCGCCTTGAAGGCCATCTGCGCCGTGGCGCGGCTGTTGAAGGAGGGCGTATTCATCAAGGGCGCCTCGCCCCCCTCGCCATTGCCGCCGCCCCAGGAGGCAGACCCCATGTTGCCGGTGCCGGCGCCGATCCTGACGCCGCCCTCGCGGAATACCGCCTCCTTCGGCAGGAAGGTGGCGGCGGCGATGACAGCGTCATACTGGCCCTCGCTGGTGAGCGGACGGATTTCGTCGGGCTTCGAAAGCTGCGGCTGATAGAAGAAATGCACCCGCCCGGTTTCGAGCTTCGCCTTCGGCGTCAGGCCTGACTCGTGGAACACGCCACCCTGCGCTTCCACATGCGCCTTGACTTCGGAATGATCGGGCAAGCCGTTCCTGCCGAATTTCAGCCCGACATAATCACAGATCAGCACCTTGTAGGCACGGCTGGGATCGTCCTTCCTGGTCCGCAGCCCGGCGCGCGCCGGAGCAGGGAAGGAGACGCCCTGTTTGATCAGTTCCTCTTCGATCACCACAGCGCGGGCCCGGTGATAGGCATATTTGATGTTGTCGAGCAGCGCCGTCACGTCTTCCACCGGCCTGATGCCGCCGATCCAGGCGCGGAAGTCTCCCGGCGTGCCCGGGAAAGCGTTGAGATAGCGCGCCACATCAAGGCCGTCCTCATGAAAACCGTTGGGATGAGTGATCCCGTCATAGGAGAGCAGCTGTTTGGCGCGCGCGATGATACGGGCATGCAGCGCCGGATCGGTGATCGCCGGGTCGCGCACCTTGACGAGGGTCACTGCGGCGCCGCGTTGTTCCGGGGTTTCGACGCCGAGTTCGAGGAGATCGGAATTGCGCATCCATTCATCGACGGCGCCGCGGTTCAGCACCGAGCGGCGGTTCATCTCCTTCACCGGACCCACCATCTTTTCCACCCGCAGCAGCCCGAAGGTGGTTTCGGCGAAGGCCAGCGTCGAAAATGTGTTGATGACGCCGCCAAGCATGCGGTTTTCGGCGGGATCGTAGAACGGCCCAAGCCTGATGCTGCGTTCGCCCGTCAGTGGTTTTCGCGCATCGGCCGGCACGGCCAGCTTCAGCTGGCGCGGAATGGCCCACGAGGGTTTCTTCTGGTTTTCCTCGATCAGCGCCAGCGCCTCCGGCGTGAAAGAGACGACGAAATAGCCAGAAGCCCCGCCGATTGCCTTCTGAAACGGCATGAACAGGCAGCACTTTTCCATCACCTGTGCCACCACATCCTCGCCCCAGGGCATGGCGCCCAGCATCGAGGTCGCATCGAGTACCGCATGGTGTTCGGCGGCGTTGCGGTCAATCCAGTCGAGCAGGTTAAGGATGTCGGCGCGGGAATAGCAGGTGGCGCCGGTGGTCTCGTGGCCGACGCCGAGAAACACCTTGATGCCCATGCGCTCGAGCGTGTCGGACGACGGGATCGCGCCCTCGCTTTTCGCGAAGTGAAGGCGCGACTCGTCGCCGTTTCGAGCGAAACGCATCATTTCGACGATCTGCGCGCCCCAGCTCTGGCGGAAGAATCCCGCTGCTCTGGCTGCCTCTGACTCCGGCGCCGGGGTATCGATATAGACATGCTGCGCGGGGTCATTCACGGTGAGAAAATGCATCGCGCAGACCGTGAAGCCGGAGTGGCCGCCGCCCAGCCCAACCGCCAGCCGGTTCTGTTTCGGAAACTCGAAATAGCGGTGGATCTCGTGCATGGTGTCCAGCAGCACGCGGTCGGCCGGATAGCCGCGGTGCATGGAGCGTCCGATCTCGGCGGCCGTGAAGCCGCCGATGTCGCGGCCCGTGTCGTCGAACTTGCGGTAGGTCCGCTCCAGCCAGTGCTCGAAAGCAAAGCGGTTGAGGCGGCCGTCGGCCTCGTCCGTCACCATGTCGGTGATCGGGCCCACGCCGAAGAACGGGTTCAGCGTACGGGGCGGCGGCCCCCCCCCGTGGCGGCGAGCGAGTCGGCACGTATGGTGTTCAGTGCCTCAATTGCGGATTTTGCCATAGTGGTTCTCCGGTTTGTGTCGCCTCCTTAACAAAAAGCCGGGCCCGGCGCTCCCTGAAAACGTCACCTGGCCGCCGGTTTATGTCGGCTGGAAGCCAGTAGCCCTGAATTCAGCCAGACCCCATCACGTTTGCGAAGACTTCCGGAAACTGATAGAATAAACTCCAGTAGGAGGCTCGTAATGAGACACAGTGCGCTTGCCCTTGGGCTCTTGTTGGCCTTGAGCGGTCCCGCGGTTGCTCAGGACCCGCTCGGAAAGTTCCTCCCCAGAAAAGAAGGTGCGACGGCCTGCTGCAGCCGCGTCTATGATTCCGCCCATCTGGCGAAGCACAGGGACCAGACTGTGGCGCAGATTGGTTTCAACATTGCCTACGTGGTCGTCAGAGACGAGCAGTATGGAGAGGGCGCGAAGTACTACGCCTATGAGTTGCGAGTCAGGCGTCGAGGTGATGGTCCTGAACTCATCGCCCAGGGCAATTGCGAGAACAGAGGCAGCCGCATCTCCTGCTACGTCGAGTGCGATGGCGGCAACATCTATCTGAGGCCGCGGGGTGAGCGGTCTATCGTCCTCGAATTCGGTGACAGCGATGGCATACTGATGAATTCAGGCTGCTCTGATGACGAGAGTACCGATGTCCTGAGACCCGGAAAAGACGACAAATCCTTCCGGCTCGACCGTCTCCCGGCCTCTCATTGTCCTGCATTCGGGCTCTGGTAGGGGGCTGTGAAAGTTTAGTTTTGCTTCCGGTCCGAACCGTAGCTCGGCCGGTACTGTTGCACAACGAGGGCTGGGCATTGCCTCGTTCGCGAGGCTCCGACCAGAACTCAACTCCTCCAGTAGGGAGGG
>DAISVW010000100.1:0-7885 GCA_036826695.1 Aestuariivirga sp. | reverse complement strand
ACAACTGCATGGGCCAGATCCTGCTCGCCCGCCGCATGGGCAAGAAGCGCATCATCGCCGAGACCGGCGCCGGCCAGCATGGCGTGGCCACCGCCACCGCCTGCGCCCGCTTTGGCCTCGAATGCATCGTCTACATGGGCGAGGTCGATATCGAGCGCCAGAAGCCCAATGTGTTCCGCATGAAGCTGCTGGGCGCCGAGGTGGTTCCGGCCAAGTCCGGCTCGCGCACCCTCAAGGACGCGCTGAACGAGGCGCTGCGCGACTGGGTGGCGAACGTGGAAGACACCTTCTACTGCATCGGCACGGTGGCGGGGCCGCACCCCTATCCGGAAATGGTGCGCGATTTCCAGTCGGTGATCGGGCGCGAGACCAAGGCCCAGATGCTGAAGCGCGAAGGCCGCCTGCCGGATTCGCTGGTCGCGGCCATTGGCGGCGGCTCCAATGCCATGGGCCTGTTTCATCCGTTCCTCGATGACAAGGATGTCGAGATCATCGGCGTCGAGGCGGCGGGACTGGGCCTCAGGACCAAGACCAAGCATGCGGCCTCGATTGCCGGCGGCAAGCCGGGCGTGCTGCATGGCAATCGCACCTATCTCTTGATGGACGACGATGGGCAGATCATCGAGGGCCATTCAATCTCGGCGGGCCTCGATTATCCGGGCATCGGGCCGGAGCATGCCTGGCTCCATGTCATGGGCCGCGTCGACTATGGCTCGGCCACCGACTAGGAGGCGCTGGATGCCTTCCAGCTGTGCTGCAAGCTCGAAGGCATCATTCCCGCGCTGGAGCCAAGCCATGCGCTCGCCCATGTCATGAAGATCGCGCCCGAGAGGCCGAAGGATCACCTGATGGTGATGAACCTCTGCGGCCGCGGCGACAAGGATATCTTCACGGTGGCCGACATTCTGGGAACGAAGCTGTGAGCACGCGCATCGACCGCCGGTTTGCCGCCCTCAAGGAGGAAGGCCGCGCCGCGCTTGTGACATTCGTGACGGCGGGCGATCCTGATTATGACACCTCGCTCAAAATCCTCAGTGGACTGCCGAAAGCGGGCGCTGACGTGATCGAGATCGGCATGCCCTTCACCGATCCGATGGCCGATGGCCCGGCGAACCAGGCGGCGGGCCTGCGCGCGCTGGCTTCCGGCCAGACCATGAAGAAGACGCTGAAGCTGGTGAAGGAATTCCGCAAGGCCGACAAGGAAACGCCGATCGTGCTGATGGGCTATTACAACCCCGTCTATGTCTATGGCGTGGACAAGTTCCTCAAGGACTCGAAGGCAGCCGGGGCCGATGGCTTCATCATCGTCGATCTGCCGCCCGAAGAAGACGGTGAGTTCTGCCTGCCGGCGCTCGAGGCCGGCATGAGTTTCATCCGTCTCGCCACGCCCACCACCGACGACAAGCGCGCGCCCAAGGTGTTCCGTAACACCTCCGGCTTTGTCTACTATGTTTCGGTGCTGGGCATCACCGGCACCAAGGCGCCGGACCTGAAGAGCGTCAAGGCCAATGTCAACCGGCTGCGCAAGCATACGTCCCTGCCGATCTGTGTTGGTTTTGGTGTCAAGACGGCGGATCAGGCGCGCGCCATCGCCAGGGACGCTGATGGCGTGGTCGTGGGCTCGGCGCTGGTGAGCGCTGTCGAAAAGAGTCTCAGCAAGACCGGCAAGGCAACGCCCAGAACGGCGAAGGCAGTGCACGCGCTGGGCGCCGGCATCGCCCAGGGCGTCAGGAGCTAGGACGCCCGATGAACTGGATCAAGAATTTCGTCCGCCCGAAAATCCGCTCCATCCTCGGCAGCGACAAGCGCGAGACGCCGGAGAACATGTGGGTGAAAGACCCCGACTCCGGGCAGATGGTGTTCTACAAGGATCTGGAAGCGAACCAGTATGTCATGCCGCCGTCGGGCTATCACATGCGCATGCCGCCGGATGTGCGGCTCGCCACGATGTTCGACGATGGCGCTTATGAAAAGATCGCGATGCCGCAGGCAGTGGCCGATCCACTCAAGTTCCGCGACGAACGCAAATATGCCGACCGTCTGAAGGAAGCCCGCGCCAAGAACGGCGCGGACGACTGCATAAGGGCTGGTCTTGGCGATCTGGGCGGCCTCGCCGTCACCATCGCGGTGCAGGATTTCGCCTTCATGGGCGGCTCGCTCGGCATGGCCGCGGGCGAGGCGATCGTCACCGCCATGCGCAAGGCGGCGGAGAGGAAGACACCCTTCATCTTCTTCGTCTCGTCTGGTGGCGCGCGCATGCAGGAAGGCGTGCTCTCGCTGATGCAATTGCCGCGCACCACCGTGGCGGTGCAGGAACTGCGCGCGGCAAAACTCCCCTATATCGTGGTGCTGACCCACCCGACCACCGGCGGCGTCACCGCCTCCTACGCCATGCTGGGCGACGTTCACGTGGCCGAGCCCGGCGCGCTCATCGGTTTTGCCGGGCAGCGGGTGATCGAGCAGACGATCCGCGAGAAACTGCCCGAAGGATTCCAGCGCGCCGAGTATCTCGAGGCGCACGGCATGGTCGACATGGTGGTCCATCGCCACGACATGCGGGACACGCTGGGCCGCCTCGTGCGCCTGCTCAGCCGGGCGCCGTCCCGCGAGGTGCCGTCGACGGCGCTGGTTCCGGCTGGCTGACCCTTGGCGCTCAGCGACGCCATCCTGACGCGGCTTCTGTCGCTTCATCCGAAGATCATCGATCTGAGCCTCGGGCGCATGGAAGCGCTGCTGGCGAAGCTGGGGCACCCGGAGCGCAAGCTGCCGCCGGTCATTCATGTGGCGGGCACCAATGGCAAGGGCTCGACGGTCGCCTATCTTCGCCACATCATGGCGGCGGCGGGGCTTGCCGCCCATGCCTATACCTCGCCGCATCTGGTGAAGTTTCACGAGCGCATCCGGGTGGCGGGCGAGCTGATACCGGAACCGGACCTGATCGCCTTGCTCGAGGAATGCGAGGGTGTGAACGGCGGCGAGCCGATCACCTTCTTCGAGATCACCACCGCGGCGGCCTTTCTCGCCTTCAGCCGGACTCCGGCGGATTACCTGATCCTCGAAGTGGGCCTCGGCGGCCGCCTCGACGCCACCAATGTGATCCCTGACCCGCTGGTGTCGGTGATCACCACCATCGATTACGATCATCAGCAGTATCTGGGTGACACGCTGAGCCTCATCGCGCATGAGAAGGCGGGCATTCTGAAGCGGGCCGTTCCCGCCGTCATCGGCGTTCAGCCTGACGAGGCGCGCGCCGAGATCGAGCGCGTGGCAGCCCGGCTGCGCGCCCCCCTGCATGTCGCGGGGCAGGACTGGCAGGCCTATGAGCAGCATGGCCGGCTGGTGTTTCAGGACGAGCACGGCCTGCTCGATCTGCCGCTGCCGCAGCTGCGCGGCCGCCACCAGATCGATAATGCCGGCAATGCCGTGGCCGCACTCAGGGTGATTGGCGATCCACGAATTACCGAGACCCATATCGCCGATGGCCTCCGGTCAGCGAGCTGGCCCGCCCGCATGCAGCGACTGGGGCCGGGGGCGCTTTCAGCGCTGGTGCCCGCTGACGCCGAGCTGTGGCTTGACGGCGGCCACAATCCTTCTGCCGGCCGGGTGCTGGCGCAGGCCTTTTCCGAACTGAACGAGCGCCGTTCGCGCCCGCTGGTTCTGATCTGGGGCATGCTCAACACCAAGGATGCGGGAAGCTTCATCGGCTGCTTCAAGGGCATCGCCAGCCGGGTTGTGACGCTCACCATTCCGGACGAGGAGAACGCGGTCGCCGCTGAAGTCCTCGCCGATACCGCGCGTGCTCATGGTCTTGCCGCGGAGCCTGCCGCGAGTCTCGAAGACGCGCTGCATCAGGCGTCACTCGGCGTGCACGCGCCGCGCATCCTGATCTGTGGTTCGCTTTTTCTCGCTGGTCGCGTGCTGGCCCGGCCCGGCATTTACGTGATGTTTTGGGTGTCCGGCGCCGGACGCCGCTGACTTATCCCACCAGCCGGAGTTCGCGCGGGAAGGAGGTCAGGCATTCGATGCCGTTCTCCGTCACCACCACATTGTCCTCGATCCTCACTCCCGCCTCGCCGTCGCGGTAGAGGCCGGGCTCGATGGTGAACACCATGCCGGGCTCAAGGCGTTGGTCATTGCCGCGCATGATCTGTGGCGCCTCGTGCACATCGAGCCCCAGGCCATGCCCGGTCTTGTGGCGGCAGAAAGCGGCGAACTGCGAACGCTCGAGCACCTTCAGCACGGCATCATCGACGTCCGACGCCGTGATGCCGGGGCGCGAGACCTCGCGCCCCTTCTCATTGGCCCGGAGCACGGCATCATAGAAGGCGCGGTCATAGTCAGAGACGTGCCTCACGAAGAAGGTGCGGGTGATGTCGGCGCTGAAGCCCTGATGGGTGCCGCCGAAATCGAACAGCAGGGCATCGCCCTCCTTGATGCGGTAGTCCGGCCGCGCGTGGGCATGCGGTTTCGCGGCGTTGTCTCCCGCCGCCACGATGGGCGCGAAGGACAGCCCGTCGGCGCCATGAGCGAAGAGATTGCGGAGCAGGATCGATTCGATTTCCGTCTCGGTCATGCCCACCCTGATTTCGCCGAGCGTTGCTTCAAGTGCCGCCTCCGAGAGCCTGATCGCCTTGCGCAACCGGGCGATTTCATCGGCGGTCTTGTGCAGGCGGATCGACGAGATCTCGGCATGCGCGTCGACGAATTCCGCGCCTGGAAAGGCCTTCTGCAGCGCCAGCAGATCGAACACCCGCATGCGCTGACCCTCGACGCCGATACGCGCGCCGCGCCTGAGTTGCGGCAGCGCCTCACCGGCAGCCACGAAGGCGCCATCATAACCCACCTCGTCCCGCCAGTCGAAAACCCGGCCCGGAAAGCCGATCGCCTGGAACGAACCGATTTCGAGATTGGGAACGACCGCGACGGCCTGGCCGCTGCGCGGCACGATCACCGCCAGCGGACGTTCCATCTGGTGGAAATCCTTGTTGAAGACGCGGCGGAAGTTTGCGCCGGGCACCAGGACCAGCGCATCAAGGCCGGTGCGGGACAGAATCCTAGACAGCTCTGTCAGCAAGATCTACTTGATCATGTAAATATATGCAGTCGTCACGCCATACTTATCGGCGAGCTTGGTTGCAGGAACGCCCTTGGCACGCTTGGCAAGGATAGCCGCCCGCAGCTTCTCGGCGTCGGCCGAGGAACGGCGGCGGCGGCGTGGCGCGCCGGCGCGCGCGGCGGCGGCTTCCAGACGCGCTGTTTCAAGCACTTTCTGAGCAGTGGAGATGATCTTGTTGAGGCGGGCGATCTGTCTCTTGGATAATGACATCATATTTCCGTTTGGCTTGCCTATTGGGAATTCGAAGACAACTCTTTCAAGCTGATCAACAGAAAGTACTTACATCGCTAAAGTGATTATTGCAACCTTCCGTTTACAGCACCGGAACATCAGCAGAGCCTGCAAGAGCTGTCGGGTCGTGCCGGTCAGCCACGCCGCCGCCGCCGCCGTTCACCACCGTCTTCGCTGGTGGTGATATCCTTTGCTGGCGGCAGTGTTACTGCAGCGGCAAGGTGCGGGAATGGAGCGGTCTTGTGCGGAATCGCCATCGCCTCGACGAAATGCTGCTGGAACAGAGGCTCTACCGCAGTCTCGATCTTCTCGATCCGGCGCACGACAGATTCGATCTCGTCTCTCGCCCTGACGTTGACGAGAGCAATGCGCGCTCCCGTTCCGGCTGCATTGCCGGCGCTTTGCACCTTCGAGAGCTCGCAATCGGGAATGAGACCGAGGATCATCGCGTACTTGACGTCGATATGGCTGCCAAAGGCGCCGGCCAGCCTGATCTTGCCCACCTCGTCGATGCCGAGCTTGTCCATCAGCAGCCGCACGCCAGCATAAAGTGCTGCCTTGGCGAGCTGGATAGCGCGCACGTCGTTCTGGGTGACGCGGATCACCGGTTCATTGCCGCCGGCCTTCGGTGCCCTGATCACATAGTTGAAGGTGCGGTTCGCCGGTTCGACGCGCGGATTGGCAGCGGCAAGCGAGCCGTCGATCAGCCCGTCCTGGTTGATGATGCCGGCGAGATACATCTCGGCCACTGCTTCGATGATGCCGGAGCCGCAGATTCCGGTAACGCCGGTGTTGGCAATCGCGTCTTCGAAACCGTCCTCGTCGGACCACTTGTCGGAGCCGATCACCTTGTAGCGCGGTTCCAGCGTCACGGGGTTGATGCGGATGCGCTCGATGGCGCCGGGCGCCGCGCGCTGGCCGGATGAAATCTGCGCGCCCTCGAAGGCAGGCCCGGTGGGCGAGGAGCAGGCGAGCAGCCGCGCCCGCGAACCGAGCACGATTTCGGCATTGGTGCCGACATCGACCGCCAGCATGATCTCGTCTTGCTCATGCGGCGCTTCCGAGAGCACGACGCCCGCCGTGTCGGCGCCCACATGACCGGCGATGCAGGGCAGAACATAGGCCCAGGCGCCCGCGTTGAGCGTCAGTCCCAGTTCGCGTGCCGGGCAGGTGACGGCAAGGCCGGTGGCCAGCGCGAAGGGCGCCCCGCCGAGCTCGACCGGATCGATGCCGAGAAACAGATGATGCATCACGGGATTGCCAACCAGCACCACTTCGAGAATGTCGTCGAGACCGATGCCCGCCTGCCGTGCCACCTCGGCGGCCAGCGTGTTGAGCGCCTGGCGCACGGCGTCGGTCATTTCCTTTTCGCCGCCCGGATTCATCATCACATAGGAAACGCGGCTCATCAGATCCTCGCCGAAGCGGATCTGCGGGTTCATCAATCCAGCCGACGCGGCGACCTGGCCGGTCGAAAGATCGGTCAGATGCGCGGCGATGGTGGTGGATCCGACATCGATGGCGATGCCGAAGACACGGTCATGAAAGCCCGGCCAGACGGCCGCAAGGCGGTTGCCGCCACCAGGCGCCCGCGAGAATACCGCCGCCGTGATCTTCCAGTCTCCCTTGCGCAGGATCTTCTGCAGGCTGGCGACGATGGCAAGATCGCAGGACAGATTGTCGATGCCCCATTGCTCCTTCAGCGCCTTGTAGACGCGCTCCAGATCGGAGGAGGGCTTGTGCATGTCGGGCTCTTCGACCTCGATGAAGAACAGCCTTGTCGCGGGATCGACCTCGATCGCCCTTGTGTCCGCTTCCTTGCGCACGACCTGCTTGTGCACCTGTGATTCCGGCGGTACGTCGATGACGAGATCGCCCGTGATCCGGGTCTGGCAGGACAGACGGCGGCCTTGCGGCAACCCCTTGATGCGGTCGTAGCGGCCTTCCACCTCGGAGAAGGCCGAGACGTGAGCGTTCCGCGAAGAGATGCCATGCTTGGCAAATTCGCCTTCGCCAACCGTTACCTGGCAGCGGCCACAGATGGCGCGCCCGCCGCACACCGAATCGATGTCGACGCCAAGCGCGCGGGCCGCCTGCAAGACCGGCGTTCCCGCCGGGAAGCGGCCCCGCTTGCCGGAAGGGGTGAAGACGATGAGCGGATGGCTGTCGGTCATGGGGGTCAGCGGCGGAGCATAGCCAAGCGCGCTGCGCGCCGAGCAGCGCAATACTCGGCGGAGGATGCCACCTCGCCGGGCGCCAACGACACAGAGGGCGCATCCCGCACCATGTCGCGGAACTTGTTGTTCCAGAACTTGCAGTGCGCGTCCGTGCCATTCAGCACATTGGCGCCGTAGATGGCGTGCATGTCTTCGTCGTGCAGCGGGTTCATGATGGCTGAAGTCATGCCGTGGCTCGCCGCCATGGCGAGGAAATAACCAGTGAGCGCCCGCCGGTTCGGCATGCCGAAGGAGATGTTGGAGGCACCGCAGGTGGTGTTGACCTTGAGCTCCTCGCGCAGGCGGCGCACCAGCCGGAACA
>DAISVW010000099.1:0-7933 GCA_036826695.1 Aestuariivirga sp. | reverse complement strand
ACCCGCGCCCAGGCCAAGGCCATTCTCTACTCGCAGGCCAATCTCGCCGGCTACAAGGCAGTGATCGACGCAGCCCCTCATTACACCCGCGCCTTTCCGATGATGATGACGGCGGCGGGCACCGTGCCGGCCGCCATGTTGTTCATCATTCGCGTGTGCGTGTCTGGCCTGCAGGCCATCGCCACGGCGCGCCGCCTCGGCGCCATCGCCCCGGCCACCGACGTGCGCAAGGCCACCGAAGAGCAGGTGAAGAGCCTCGGCGCCAAATTCGTCTATGCCGACATCGCCGACGCCGCCACCTCCGGGGGCTATGCCAAGGAACTCTCGGAGGAGGACAAGGCCAGGCAGGCCGCCCTGGTTGCCGAGCATGTGAAGACCCAGGACGTGATCATCACCACCGCGCTCATCCCCGGGCGCCCGGCGCCGGTGCTGATCAACAAGGCCATGGTGGAGAGCATGTAGCCCGGCGCGGTGATCGCCGATCTGGCGGTCGAGCGCGGCGGCAATTGCCCGCTGTCGAAACCGGACGAGATCGTCCATCACAAGGGCGTCACCATCGTCGGCACCGTCAATCTGGCGGGCAGGCTGGCCGGCAACGCCTCGCCGCTGTTCGCCAAGAACCTCGCCAATTTCCTCGATCTGATGATCCAGAAGGACGGCTCGCTCAAGATCGACGACGCCGATGAATGCATCAAGGGCACGATGATCGCGCGCGGCGGCGCGCTGGTGCACCCGATGTTCCAGGGAGGCAAGTGATGGAAGCGATCGATCCGTTCGTCTCGCTGTTCGGCATTTTCGTGCTGGCGGTGTTCGTCGGCTATTACGTGGTGTGGAACGTGACGCCGGCGCTGCACACGCCGCTGATGTCGGTGACCAACGCCATCTCCTCGGTGATCGTGGTGGGAGCGCTTCTGGCGGTGGGCGTGGGGGCGCTCGAGTCCGGCTCGGTCACCGCCATGGTCTTCGGCTTCCTGGCCCTCGTTCTGGCGTCGGTCAACATCTTCGGCGGCTTCCTCGTCACCTCCCGCATGCTCGCCATGTACAAGAAGAAGGAGAAATAGGCGGCATGTCGGCCAATCTCGCAGCTCTTCTCTATCTGGTCGCGGGCGCGCTGTTCATCATGGCGCTGCGCGGGCTGTCCTCGCCCGCCACCTCGCGCCAGGGCAACATCTACGGCATGGTGGGCATGGCGATTGCCATGCTCACCACGCTGGCCACCATGCAGCTCTCGCCCATGGTCATCGGCCTTGTCGTGCTGGGCCTCGCCATCGGCGGCGGCATCGGCGCGGTGATGGCCAGGAAGATCGCCATGACGGCGATGCCGCAGCTGGTCGCCGCCTTCCATTCGCTGGTGGGCCTTGCCGCGGTGTTCGTGGCGGCGGCGGCGTTCTATGCGCCGGATGCCTTCCATATCGTGGCCAATGGCGCGATCAATCCGCTGTCGCGCATCGAAATGTCGATCGGCGCGGCGATCGGCGCCATCACCTTCACGGGCTCGGTCATCGCCTTCCTGAAGCTCGACGGCCGCATGTCGGGGGCGCCGATCCTGTTGCCCGCCCGCCATGTCATCAACATCGCGCTGGGCGTGGCGCTCGCTGCCTGCATTGTCCTTTTCTATCTCAACCCGGTGTGGCTGTGGTTCTGGGCGATCATCGCCATCAGCCTCGCGCTCGGTTTCCTGCTCATCATCCCGATCGGCGGCGCCGACATGCCGGTGGTGGTCTCGATGCTCAACTCCTATTCCGGCTGGGCGGCGGCGGGCATCGGCTTCACGCTGCACAATACGGCCCTCATCATCACCGGCGCGCTGGTCGGCTCCTCGGGCGCCATCCTGTCCTACATCATGTGCAAGGGCATGAACCGGTCCTTCATCTCGGTGATCCTCGGCGGCTTCGGCGGTGAAAGTGCCGGCCCCGCCGCCAAGGGCGAGGCGAAGCCGGTGAAGCAGGGCTCGGCCGATGACGCGGCCTTCATCATGAAGAACGCCGGCTCGGTCATCATCGTGCCGGGCTACGGCATGGCGGTGGCCCAGGCCCAGCATGCGCTGCGCGAAATGGCGGATCACCTCAAGAAGGAAGGCGTCAACGTCAAATACGCCATCCACCCGGTGGCGGGCCGCATGCCGGGCCACATGAACGTGCTGCTGGCCGAGGCCAATGTGCCTTATGACGAGGTCTTCGAGCTCGAGGACATCAACTCTGACTTCGGCCAGGCGGACGTGGCCTTCGTGATCGGCGCCAATGACGTGACCAACCCTTCCGCCAAGGACGATCCGACATCGCCCATTTACGGCATGCCGGTGCTCGAGGTGTGGAAGGCCAAGACGGTGATGTTCATCAAGCGCGGCATGGCTTCGGGCTATGCCGGCGTCGACAATCCGCTGTTCTGGCGCGACAACACCATGATGCTGTTCGGCGACGCCAAGAAGATGACGGAAGAGATCAACAAGGCGATGGCCTGACCGGCTCGACGACCCGCGTATAGAGGTGCCAGGTGGCGTGGCCGAGCACCGGCAGCGCCACCAGAAGCCCCAGGAACAGCGGCGCCAGCGCGAGGAATGTCAGCGCCACCACGATCAGCCCGAAGCCGATCATCGGCGCCGGGTTCTGGAACACCGCCTTGAAGCTGGTGATGATCGCCGTCACCAGGTCGATCTCTCGGTCGAGCAGCAGCGGGATCGCCACCACCGTGGCGCAGAACAGCACAAACGAGATGCCCGCCCCGACCGCGGTGCCCAGCGCCAGGAAGCCGATGCCTTCCGCCGTGCCGGTCACGACATTCAGGAAGGCCTGGATCGTCGAGAAGGACTGGAACCCGAGAAAGATCGCCAGCAGCATCCGCACCTCGTAGAGCCACATCCAGAAGATGAACAGCACGACGAAGGCCATCCAGCCAACCTGGCGCTTGCGCTGCGCCAGGATGACGCCGAGGATCTCGCCGAAATGCAGGGGCTGGCCCGCCTCCAGCCGCCGGCTGGTTTCATAAAGCCCCACCGCCACGAAAGGCCCGATCAGCGGAAAGCCGACGGCGATGGTAATGATCCACCACGGCTCGTGATAGACGGTTAGCAACAGCCAGATGGCGATGCCGCCCGCCGCGTAGATGCCGCCGAAAAACAGGCCGATCAGCGGCGCCCGGCGGAAATCGCCAAGCCCTGCGGCCAGCGCCGCCTTCACGTCGGCAAAGGAAATGCTGTTGATCTTGAGCGCCGGCGGGCGCCCGGGAACGGTGACGGTCTCATCGGTGGTGTCCATGGCTTTCCCATGACACGCGCTTCGCATAGTCCCCGATGGTCATAATGCATGGTGGCGGCGGGCTGTGCAATCGGCTATGCGGCGCATCATGACAATCGGTATCATCACAAGCGCCGTGCGACCGGGCCAGGCCCGCTGGGCGGTGTTCACCGCTTTCCTGGTCCACGGCCTGCTGATCGGCGCCTGGGTTCCGCATGTGGCGCTGGCAAAGGAGCGGCTGGACGTGGGCCCCGGCATATTCGGTCTGGCGCTCCTTGCCTTTTCGGCGGGCGCCATTCTCGCCATGCCGGTGGCGGGCGTGCTGATCAACCGCTTCGGCAGCGCGGTGATGACGCTGGTGACCGGCATCCTGTTCTGTGCCGCTTTCCTGGGTCCGGTGCTGGCGCCGGACATGCTCAGCTTCGTTCTGGCGGGAGTTGCCATGGGCATGATGATCGGCGCCATGGACGTGGCCATGAATGCCCATGGCATCGCCGTCGAGAAGGCAATCCGGCGGCCGGTCATGTCGATGTTCCACGGCGGTTTCAGCATCGGCTCGATGTTCGGCACGTTTCTCGGCGCGGCGATGCTGCACCGTTACGGCGTGTTGCCGCAGGCCGTCGGCACGGCGCTGCTGTGCCTCGCGATGATCGTCACCGCCTCGCGGTTCTTTCTCCCGGGCGATGTCGACAAGGGCCTGTCGGGAACGCATTTCGCCTGGCCCACCAAGGCCACCATCGGGCTCGGCCTCCTGTGCCTGCTGGCCCTCATGATCGAGGGTTCGATCCTCGATTGGGCGGCGATCATGATGCGCGAGAAATATCTGATCGACGCGGGCTTCGCTGCCCTTGGCTTCGGCTTCTATCAGGCCGGCATGGCGGTCGCCCGCTTCACCGGTGACTGGATCAGGCTCAGGGTCGGCGCCGTCACCATGGTGCGGCTGAGCGCCTTGCTGGCCGCCACGGCGACCACGGTGGCGCTGCTGGCGCCCTCGCCACAGATCGCCATTGCCGCCTTCGTGTTTGCCGGACTGGGGCTGGGCAATATCGCGCCCGTGCTGTTCGCGGGCGGCGGAAGGCTGGAGCCCGATGCGCCGGGCCGCGGCATCGCGGCGGTGACCACGCTCGGCTACACCGGCTTCCTGCTGGGCCCCGCGCTGCTCGGCCTCGTCGCCGAGGCGACCAGCCTCACCGCGGCGCTGTTCGTCACCGTCGCGGCCGCGCTGATCATCGCCGTCTTCGCCGGAGCCGCCAGATCGGCCGACAGCTATCATTGAGGGAGCATCGATCTTGCGACTGAACAACCGCCTCGCCATCGGCACCGGCGCCGCGCGCGGCATAGGCCTTGCAATCGCCGAGCGCTTTGCCGCCGAGGGCGCCTCCGTCACGATCGCCGACATTCTCGATGCCGAGGGCCAGGCGGCGGCGGCCGCCATCGGCGCCCATTACATGCATTGCGATGTTGCGCAGGCGGCCGATGTGCAGGCGCTTGTGGCGGCGGTGGTGGCGCGGCATGGCGCGGTCGATATTCTCGTCAACAACGCCGGGATCGCACTTGGCGGCGATTTTCTGGACGTGACGGAAGCGGACTTCGACCGCGTGCTGGCGGTGAACCTGAAAGGGTCCTTCCTGATGCTGCAGGCCTGCGCGCGCCAGATGGTGAAGCAGGCCGGGGCAGGGCGGAAGCCGGGCGCCATCATCAACATGTCCTCCGTCAACGATACGCTGACCATCCCCGGCATCGTGTCCTACTGCGTGTCGAAGGGTGGCGTCTCGCAGCTCACCCGCGCCACCGCGGTGGCGCTGGCGCCGCATGGCATCCGGGTCAACGCCATCGGCCCCGGCTCGATCAGCACCGACATGATGAAGGGTGTGCTGGCCGACCGGGCCGCTCTCAACCGCGCCCTGTCACGCACCCCGCTGGGCCGCGTCGGCGAGCCATCCGAAGTGGCCTCGATCGCCGCCTTTCTGGCCTCGGACGACGCCAGCTATGTCACCGGCGAGACCATCTATGTCGATGGCGGCCGCATGCCGCTGAACTACACGGTGCCGGTGCGGGAATGATCCGCGACGCGTATCCGCCGCTGAGGCTCAGGCCAGCGCCCGCTCTCTCTTCGCGAGTTCTTCCCCCTCGCCGAAGTCCCGTGCCAGCTTGTGCCCGGCATAGACCGCATGCACGATGAGCCCCGGGGCGCGCGCATCGCCGATCAGCGCTAGGCCGGAAAGCCCCTTGCCCTTTAGCGCATGATAGAGCGCATCCTCACCATCACGCGAGGTGACGGGCACGAACCACGCCGCCGCGATCTCGCGCGCAGCGCCCGAATAGACACAGCGCAGCACCGCGGTACCCGGCGTCAGCCCGGCAACGCGTGTGTTAACAACCACCGTGACGCCGCGTTCCAGCAGACGGGCATGGGTGCGCGTCTGTTCGGCCGTGAGCTCAGACCACTCGGCCACCTTGCCGCCGCTGGTGACGTAGGTTACTTCCGCGCCGCCGACAGCCAGATGTTCCGCGATGGCGGCGGCGAGGTAGTAGTGGTCGTCGTCGAACACCACCACGGGGCCCGTCACGTCCGCTGACAAGACGTTCTCCGGCGCCAGGGTGCGCGGATCGTCATAGGACGCGATGGCGGCATGGAAGCTGCGGCCACGGCCGTCCATGCGCCAGTGGCTGCCGGTGGCGACCACCACATTGGCGATGCCCAGCTCCAGAACGTCGTCCGCCGCCAAGCGGCTCTCGCGGAAGATTTCGATGTTCGACAGCTTGGAGATCTGGTGCAGACGCCAGTCGCGCACCCGTGCCCATTCAGCAAGCCCCGGCAGCCTGGTCTCCCACTGCAGCCGCCCACCGGGAGACTGGCCGGCATCGGCGATCTTCACCTCATGCCCGCGCCGCGCCAGCATCAGGCCTGCCTCGAGCCCCGCGGGACCGCCACCCACCACCAGCACCTGCTCGCGCCGCCTGGCCAATGCGATCCTCTCCGGGTGCCATCCGCGCCGCCATTCCTCGCCCATGGTCGGGTTCTGGGTGCAGCGGATGGCGGCGGCCCGGCTATTGTGCGCATAGCAGATGTTGCAGCCGATACACTCGCGGATATCGTCCTCGCGGCCCTCGGCGATCTTCTTCGGCAGGAAGGGATCGGCAATCGATGGACGCGCCGCCCCGATCAGATCGACGATGCCGCGCCTCACCTGTGACAGCATGGTCTCCGGCGAGGTGAAGCGGCCAACACTGACGACGGGCTTGCCGGTGATCTTGCGCACATGCGCGATGTGGGGCTCAAGCGAGGCTTCCTTGACGAAGCGCGCGCCGCCCATTTCCTGGGAGTAATCGGCAATCGTCACGTCGAACAGATCGACCATCGGCGCCAGCGACGCCAGCAGCTCGGCCCGCTCCTCGAGACCGCCGCCATCTTCGTTGTCCACCTCGATCCGCAGCGCGATGCCGCATCTGTCACCAATCGCATCGCGCGTTTCGGACAAGACCTCGCGCAGCAGCCGCGCGCGTTGCATCAAGGTGCCGCCATATTCGTCGGACCTCGTGTTGAGGTCGCGGTCGAGAAACTGGTTCAGGATATAGGTGTGCGCGGCATAGACATACACGATGTCCAGCCCGGCCTGCCTGGCGCGCAGCGCAGCCGCGCGGTGCCAGCCGCGGAAGGCGCGAATGTCGTCGAGGTCCATCCTGGCGCATTGCCACGGCGATTCAGCGGCGGGAAAGCTCGATGGCGCCAGCGCCACCTCGCGGGAGAGATGGTTGGAGGACCTTATGCCGCCGTACCAGAGTTCAGTGCCGGCGAGGCTGCCGTGGGCGTGGACGGCGTCCGCCATTGCCGCCATGTTCCGGACATCGCCCTCGTCCCACAAGCTGGCGAAGGGGTGCGGAACATCATCCGAGGACGGGTGAATCGAGCAGTATTCGGTGTTGACCACGCCCCAGCCGCCTTCCGCCTTGATGGCGCGCATGGTGGCGAGCGTTGCGGGCATCTGATAGCCCATGCCGCTGCAATGAGGCACCTGGTAGAAGCGGTTCGGGGCGGTGACCGGCCCGATCTTCACAGTCTCGAAAAGGATGTCGAAGCGGCTGTCTCGGGCCATAGATCCCCTCCCTGTCGCGGAGGGGCTAGCAGCAATAGCCGGTCTTCGCAATCAGCCGACGCTGATCACCTGACCGGTCAGCCCGCCCTCGACGCTCTTGGCATAGGCCAGCCCGACGCGGGCTGAGGATACCGTCTCGTGGCCCGGGAAGAAGCCATCGTATTTCTGTGCCGACTCTTCCAGGAGGCCTGGGCTCACCGCATTGATGCGGATGCCGCGCGGCATGTCGATTGCCGCACCCCTGACGAAGCCGCCGATGGCGCCGTTGACCGCCGCGGCGTTGGCGCCGGCCCGCACCGGGTCGCGGTCGAGAATGCCGCTGGTCAAGGTGAAGGAGCCGCCGTCCTTCACATGCTGAAGGCCGATCAGCACGAGGTTGATCTGGCCCATCAGCTTGTCGTCGAGGCCTTTCCTGAACTGCGCTGGCGTCATGCCGGCAAGCGGCCCGAAATGCACATGTCCGGCGCAGGCCACCACGGCATCGAGCATGCCGAGCTTCTCGTACATGGCCTTGACCGCGTCTTCCTTCATCACGTCGCCCGTGACATCGCCGGAGGCGCGGCCGGCCCTGCTGCCCTCATGGCGGCGCGACAATTCATCCAC
>DAISVW010000098.1:0-7936 GCA_036826695.1 Aestuariivirga sp. | reverse complement strand
GCGTCGCGCTGATCCTGAGTGGCCAGCACAGGATCGACCGTGAGCGCTGGTACTGGGCGGAGGTTGACCGCAACCCCTTCTTCACGCCCGATGCGAAAGCGGCCGAACGTTTCGCCGACTATCTCGATGGCGTGCGCAAGGCGGGCTCCTCGGCGGGCGCGGTGATCGAGGTGGTGGCGAGCGGCGTTCCCGCAGGCTGGGGCGCGCCACTCTATGGCAAGCTCGCCCAGGACCTGGCCGCCGCGATGATGCGCATCAACGCGGTGAAGGGCGTCGAGATCGGCGACGGCTTCGCGTCGGCGGAACTTTCCGGCGAGCAGAATGCCGACGAAATGCGCATGGCAGACGGCAGGCCCGAATTTCTCTCCAACCATGCCGGCGGAATCCTGGGCGGCATCTCGACCGGGCAGGACGTCGTGGTGCGCTTTGCCGTGAAGCCCACCTCCTCGATCCTCAGCCCACGGAAGACCATCACGGCGGGAGGCGAGGAGACCGATATCTTCACCAGGGGCCGCCATGACCCCTGCGTCGGCATCCGCGCCGTGCCGGTGGGTGAAGCGATGATGGCCCTGGTGCTGGCCGATCATTTCCTCCGCCACCGCGGGCAGATGGGCGGTTAGGACTTCTTAAGATCATCTCGGATTACACCCTTCCATCTTCCGTCATGCCAGCGAAAGCTGGCATCCAGCTTACTTATGTCAAAGCTGGACCCCAGCTTTCGCTGGGGTGACGCTGAGTTCAAGGTGATGTTTCAGGCTTAACTCAGAGTGCCCTGAATCACAGTCCTCATTGGCAAGCGCAGCATTGCCAACGCCATTCATGCCCTCACCCGCCCCTCGGGCGCCCTGTTCCGTCGCCTGCGCAACGGCAGAGGGATAGTTGGCCAACACCAAACCCTTTCCATATCAGCTGGATGCACGCTTACTCTGTCGCAGCCACAACAGCCATGCCTGTCGTTTCCCTCCGCGCCGCCACCAGGAATTCCTGGTTGCCATCGCCGCCCGCGATGGGCGATTCCGTCACGCCCATCACCTGCCAGCCCAGCGCCTCCAGGAGATCCTTAATGTCGTGGCTGACGCGCTGACGCGCGGCGGGGTCGCTGACGATACCGCCCTTGCCGAGGGCCTCGCGCCCGGCCTCGAACTGCGGCTTGATGAGCGCCACCAGCTCAGCTCCCGGCGCGGCGAGGGCCAGCGCCGGCGGCAGCGCCAGTTTCAGGGAAATGAAGCTCACGTCGCAGACGATCAGGTCGGGCCTTTCGGCAAGGTGGCTGGCCAGGAGATCGCGCGCGTTGAGCCCCTCGATGAGTGTCAGGCGAGGATCATCGAGCTTCATCTGCGCGTGGCCCACGTCGATGGCCGTCACATGGGCAGCGCCTTCCTCGAGCAGCACCTGGGTGAAGCCGCCGGTCGAGGCGCCGATATCGAGGCAATGGCGGCCCTTCGCCTCAATGCCGAAGAAGGCCAGCGCATGCTTGAGTTTCAGCGCGGCGCGCGAGACATAAGACTTTGCGGCATCGCTGGTGCTGAGGGCGTTCTCCGCGGCCACCGGTTGTGACGGCCTGGCTGCTGTCTTGCCATCCACCTGAACAACGCCGCGCAGCACCGCGTCCCGCGCCCGGGCACGCGAGGGATAGAGCCCGCGCGCCACCAGCGCTTCATCGAGCCGCTGCCTAGCCGGCATCCAGCGGTTCTGTGCCGGCGACCGTGCCGTCGGGCCTGAGCGTGATCTTCTCGATCCGCGCCTCGGCATCCTTGAGCAGCTTCTCGCAGTGCTTCTTCAGGGCCTCGCCGCGCTCATAGATGGCGATCGATTGCTCGAGATCGACCTTGCCGGATTCGAGCCGGGTGACGATCTGTTCAAGCTCGGCGAGCGCCTTCTCGAAAGGAAGGGCGGCGATGTCCGCGTGATCGGTCATGGAAAATCTACCTCGTCATCGTTCGAGAAATCATCAGCCTCGCCGGCATTGCCGTGCATCAGGGCCAGCACGTGGATGCCGACCGAAGCGGACAGGCCCTGAAGGGCATAGCCGCCTTCCAGCACCGAGACGAGGCGGCCGCCGCAATGGACTTCCGCCGCCTCCATCAGCCTCAGCGTCGCCCAGGCGAAATCCTCCTCGGTGAGGCGCAGGCTGCCGAGCGGATCGCGGTGATGGGCGTCGAAACCCGCCGAGACCACCACGAGATCGGGCGCGAAGGTATCGAGCGCCGGCAGGATCACGGCACTCATCGCCTCGCGGAACTCCGCGCCGCCGTCACCCGCCCGCAGCGGCGCGTTGAAGATGTTGCCGACACCGGTTTCCTGAACGGAACCGGTGCCGGGGTAGAGCGGCATCTGGTGTGTCGAACCATAGAACATCCCGGCGTCGGACCAGAAGATGTCCTGCGTGCCATTGCCGTGATGGACGTCGAAATCGATGACCGCCACCCGCTCGGCGCCATGACGGTGGCGGGCATGATGGGCGGCGATGGCCGCCTGGTTGAACAGGCAGAAGCCCATGGCGCGGCGGGTCTCGGCATGGTGGCCGGGCGGGCGCAGCGCGCAGAAGGCATTGTCCGCTTCGCCCCCGAACACGGCATCGACAGCGGCGGTGGCCGCCCCCACGGCGCGCAGCGCGGCTTCCAGCGAGCCCGGCGACATCACCGTATCGGGATCGAGATATTCATAGCCTTCGGCAGGCGCCACGGCGCGGATGCGCTCCAGATGCTCCACGGCGTGGGCGTGGAGAATGTCCTCGTCGCGCCCCGGCGGCGCCTCTCGCCGTACAAGACCGGCGAAATGCTCGCTCGACAGGATCTGGGTGATGGCCCTGATGCGGTCGATGCGCTCCGGATGGCCGTCCGGCGTAACGTGGCCAAGCGAGGCCGGATGCGTGAACAGCAAGGTCGTCATGCGGTCTTTCTAGCCGCTATGAAGGGGGACTGCTATAGACCCCCCATGAGTTCCCACAATGACATCGCCGCCGCCGCACAGGCCCTGCGCGAGGGCGGGCTGGTCGCCTTCCCGACCGAAACGGTCTACGGCCTCGGCGCGGATGCCACCAACGACGCGGCGGTGGCGCGGGTCTATGCCGCCAAGGGCCGGCCGTCCTTCAATCCGCTGATCGTCCATGTGGAAAGTGCCGAGGCTGCCTTCCGGCTGGGCCAGTTCAGCGCGGAGGCCGGGACATTGGCCAAGAGGTTCTGGCCGGGGCCGCTGAGCATCGTGGTGCGGCGCGCGCCGGGCTGCCCGGTGTCGCTGCTGGCCAGCGCCGGGCTGGACAGCATCGCCATCCGGGTTCCCGCACATCCCATGGCGCTCAGCCTGCTCGCGGCGGTGGGCCGCCCGGTGGTGGCGCCGAGCGCCAACCCGTCCGGCCGGATCAGCCCGACGTCAGCCGAGCATGTGCGCCGGCACCTCAAGGACAAGGTCTCAATGGTGCTGGATGGCGGACGCTGCAAGGTGGGCGTCGAATCGAGCGTGGTGAGCTTTGTTGACGACGGCCCGAAACTCATCCGCCATGGCGGCATCCCGCGCGCCGACATCGAGAAGGCGCTGGGCCATACGATCGCAGTTGAAACCCATGCGGCGCGCCCGCATGCGCCGGGTCAGCTCACCAGCCATTATGCGCCGCAGGCCGAGCTCCGGCTCAATGCCGAAAGTCCGAGGGAAGGCGAGACCTATCTCGGCTTCGGGCCGCTCCACGCCCATGGGCCGTGGAACCTGTCGCCGGGCGGCGATCTCGTGGAGGCGGCGGCCACTCTGTTCCGGCTGCTGCACGAGATCGATGCGACCGGTGTTCAGCGCATTGCGGTTGCGCCCATACCTCATCACGGGCTCGGCGAGGCGATCAATGACCGGCTGATGCGTGCCGCAGCACCACGGGAGCCGGCATGAGACCATCGCCAGCGACACTCGACCGGCTCGCCGCCGTGGTGGGCGAGGCCCATGCCATCCGCGATCCTGCGCTGATGGACGGCTACATGCGCGAATGGCGGCAGATCTGGGTGGGCCGCTCGCCCCTGGTGCTGCGGCCCTCGTCCACCGAACAGGTGAGCCGCATCCTGGCCATCGCCAATGAGACGCGCACGGCCATCGTGCCGCAGGCGGGCAACACCGGCCTGTGCGGCGGCCAGACCGCCACCGAGGCCGGCAACGAGGTGGTGCTGTCGCTCGACCGCATGAACCGCATTCTCAGCGTCGCCCCCGCCGACAACACCATCACCGCCGAGGCCGGCGTGATCCTCAAGTCCCTGCAGGAGGCTGCCGATGCCGTGGACCGGCTGTTTCCCTTAAGCCTTGCTTCCGAAGGCTCCTGCCGGATCGGCGGCAATCTCTCGACCAATGCCGGCGGGCTCAATGTGATCGCCTATGGCAATGCCCGCGATCTCTGCCTCGGGCTTGAGGTGGCGCTGGCCGATGGCCGGGTGTGGAACGGGCTCCGGCGGCTCCGGAAAGACAACACCGGCTACGACCTGCGCGACCTGTTCATCGGCGCGGAAGGAACGCTGGGCATCATCACGGGGGCGGTGCTCAAGCTGTTTCCGAAGCCGCGCAGCCGCGACACCGCCTTCATCGCCGTGGCCTCGCCGCAGGCCGCCGTCGATCTCCTGTCCCTGATGAAGGACATGAGCGGCAACCGGGTGGTGGCCTTCGAACTGATCGCCGATCTGGCACTCCAGTTTTCGGTCAGGCATGCGGGCGTGCGCCATCCGCTGGCAGAACCCGCGCCCTGGTATGTGCTGGCCGAACTTGCCGACCCTGCGGAAGGCGCCATGGCGGGGGTCCTCGAAACGGCCATGGAGCGAGGGCTCGTCAGCGACGCGGTGATCGCGCAGTCGGAAAGCCAGCGCGCCTCCTTCTGGACGGCGCGCGAGCTCATCTCGGACTCGCAGAAGCCCGAAGGCGGATCGATCAAGCATGACGTGGCGGTGCCGGTCTCGCAGGTACCGCGCTTCCTCGCTGAGGCCGACGCCGCCGTCACGGCGTTCCTGCCCGGGTCTCGTTTCGTCACCTTCGGCCATCTGGGCGACGGCAACATCCACTACAACATCTCGCAGCCTGCCGGCATGGACAGGCAGGCGTTTCTCGACCTCTGGAACGAGATGAACGATGTGGTGTTCGCGGTGGTCCAGCGTTTTTCAGGCTCGATCAGCGCCGAACACGGCATCGGGCGGCTCAAGGCGCACCGCATGGCGGCGATCAAGTCGCCGGTCGAACTGGCGATGATGCGGGACCTGAAGACGGCCTTCGACCCCAACAACATTCTCAGCCCGGGCCGGGTGCTGCCCGGCGCGGCCAGGTCATAGCAGCTTGAGCTGGCTTGGCGGCGCCGGGGCATCGCCGGGCGGCGGCCCCCTGCGCGCGATCACCGTGGGCGTCACCGTGAAGCTGCCATCCGGTGCGGGCCTGATGAGCCGCGCCGCATCCTCCACATCGCCTGAAAGCCAGGTGTCGTAATCCTCCGGCGCGATGATGACCGGCATGCGGTCATGGATCGCCGCCACCTCGGCGTTGGGCGCGATGGTCATCAGCACGCCCGTCTCGATCTCCGAGCCGTCGGGGCCCATCCATGGCTCCCACAGGCCGCCGAAGGCGAAGAGGCCGTGGTCCGGCCGGGCGATCAGATGCGCCGTCTTGTGCCCCGTCTCGCCCTTCCATTCATAGAAGCCGTCAGCCGGCACGAGGCAGCGGCGGCGGCGCATGGCGTTGCGGAAGCTGGGCTTCTCCAGCACCGTCTCGCCACGCGCGTTGATCAGCAGCTTGCCTGGCTTGATCTCCTTCTGCCAGGAGGGGATGAAGCCCCAGCGCACCAAAGCGAAACGGCGCTCGCCGTTTTCCATCCGCACCACGCCAATCGGCTGGCCCGGCGCCACGTGGGGGCGCGGCGGAAAATCCGGTTCATCGGCGAAGCGGAACCACGCCCGGGTTTCCCCGGGGCTATGCTTGAGGCTATAGAGGCCACACATGCGCGGAGATTAGCCAGCCATGACGGATACGCAACATTTGCCAAGACTGGGGGTTTCGGCCGCGGTCTGGCGCGACGGCCGGGTGCTGCTGGTGCAGCGCGCCAGGCCGCCCGTCGGCATCTGGGCGTTTCCCGGCGGCCATGTCGAGCCGGGCGAGAAGCTGGAGGCGGCGGCGGCCCGCGAACTCCACGAGGAAACCGGCATGACCATGCGTTTTCTCGGGCTTGCCGGGCTCTATGACGTGATCCGGCGCGATGCCGCGGGCCTCGTGACGGTGCATTACGTCATCGCCTGTTTTGCCGGCATCGCCGGACCCGGTGAACCGGTGGCGGCCAGCGATGCGCTGGCCGCCGTCTGGGCCGATACCGGCGAGCTCGGCGGCTTCCCGCTGGCCCCCAACATGGCGGAGGCCATCATCAGCTCCAGGGCCATTCTTGCATCAAACCAGAGTGGTTTGGGTTGAGCCTCAGTCATCACCTGTAGCGTCACCCCAGCGGAAGCTGGGGTCCAGCTTTGACGAGAGCAAGCGGGATGCCAGCTTGCGCTGGCATGACGGCTGCAAGAAGCGATTCAATTCTGTCAAGGCGCCAGAGGCTCCGGAAACCGCCGTCCGGCATTAACCTTCGTGCAAGGATATTGTGGTTCCGGCCGGACCGATCGCTATTGTTCTTCTCGCAAATGGTGGACAGGCGCGGAATGAAACCGCGCCCATTTCGATGGACAGCATGTTGAAGATAGCCGATCGCCTCGACTCCAACCCCGCCGAGGAGAAAAAGCTCGCCCTGCAGTTCCTGCGCGATGCGTGGGAAGAGGCGGCCTATGAGGGCGTCGACCGCGACTGCCTGGCCACGGCGTCGATCTTCGCGGCACTTTCGGAATTGATCGGCACCTATGGCGAGGATGCCGTGGCCGTGATGTGCGAGCGCCTGCCGGAGCGGGTGCGCGGCGGCGAGTTCTCCCTGGCTGGGACCCGGCAGTAATTCCCCTCCCGCATTCTGGACAGCGGGGCCGCCTGGCGCTAGGCCATCGGCGGTGCAAAGAAAGGCCGGTTGATGTCCAGGCTCAAGATCCATCCCACGGCGGAAAGCGGCCGTATCGTTCAGGTGACGCCCGAAAGCGCGGGCTGGACCTATGTCGGCTTCGATCTGTGGAAGCTGGCGCCCGGCCAAACCGCCGCGGGCGGCGCGGATCGCCGCGAAACCTGTCTTGTGTTCATCGGCGGCAGGGGCCGGGTCAGCGCCGGGACCGATGATCTGGGCGTGCTGGGCCAGCGCAACTCGCCGTTCGAGGGCAAGCCGTGGTCGGTCTATGTGCCGGCCGGCATGGGCTGGACGGTGACGGCCGAAAACGCCGTGACGCTGGCGGTGTGCACAGCGCCGGGCGAAGGCCGGCTTCCGGCCCGCGTCATCGGGCCTGATGCGCTGCATCAGGAAACCCGCGGCAAGAGCACCAACACCCGGCATGTCACCAACATCATTCCGGAATGGGAGCCAGCCGACAGCCTTCTCGTGGTCGAGGTGATCACGCCCGGCGGCTGCACCTCGTCCTATCCGCCGCACAAGCACGACACCGACAATCTCCCGCACGAGTCGCTGCTGGAGGAAACCTATTACCACCGCCTCAACCCGCCGCAGGGCTTCGCCTTCCAGCGCGTCTACACGGACGACCGTTCGCTCGACGAGGCGATGGCGGTGGAGGACGGCGACGTGACACTGGTGCCCAGGGGCTATCACCCCTGCGCCACCACCCATGGCTATGACCTCTATTATCTCAACGTCATGGCCGGCCCGCACCGCACCTGGAAATTCCACAACGCGCCGGAACACGCCTGGCTGCTGAAGGCCTGAGAGGGGAAGCAGGAGCCTTCATCCGGCCACCATGAGAATCGCCGGCGTCGCGACGATCAGGGGCTGAGGGCAACGCCGGAGTCAATCAGGATGACGCAGCCCTGCCGGCCCCAATATTCATGGAGCGTCAGGATCAGGTCC